>NZ_CAJPGQ010000003.1:0-271978 GCF_905339595.1 Burkholderia sp. BCC1977 | reverse complement strand
GTGAGCGGTGAGCGGTGAGCGGTGAGCGGTGAGCGGTGAGCGGGCAGCATTGTCGGCCGGCCCGGTGGAGCGCGGTCGCCGCTGCGTCGGTGCACGCTGCCGGCTCGCGACGCGGTCGAGAGCCGTAAAACGGGCGTCTGCCGACGCTCCGCACGTGCTCCCGTAAAAACTCACCTTTGGCCGATTTCAGCCCGCATCGTCACTCGCCGCGGCGTTCAAACCGGCAAGCGCCTCCGCCAGAAAATCGACGCACACGCGCACCTTCGCCGACGCCGCGACGCGTTCCGGATACACCGCCCAGATGTTCGCCGGCTGGATCACGTCCGGCAGCACGCGACGAAGCGCGCCGCGCTCGATCAGCGGCCCCGCCTCCCAGATCGAGCGCAGCACGATCCCGCGCCCGGCCAGCGCCCATTGCACGGCCACCTCGCCGTGGTTCGTCGACAGCGCGCCGCCGACCTTCACCGTTGCCGTCTCTCCGCGCAGGTTCAACCGCCACACACCGAACGGATGGTCGCGCTCCTTGATCGCGAGACAGTCGTGCGACGCGAGATCCGCGAGCGTGCGCGGCGTGCCGCGCCGTGCGAGATAGTCGGGCGACGCGCACAGCACGCGATAGTTCGCGGCCAGGCGCCGCGCGATCAGGTGATCGGCGATCTCGTCGCCGATGCGCACGTCGAGGTCGTAGCCTTCGCCCGCGACGTCGACGAGCCGGTCGAACAGATCGAGCCGCACGTTCAGCTGCGGATAGCGCGCGGAGAAGTCGAGCAGCGCCGGCGCGACGACATGGCGGCCGAAGCCGAAGCTGCTCGAAATGCGCAGCGTGCCGCGCGGCACCGTGCGCGTGGTCGATACGTCCTCGACGAGATGATCGACGTCGTCGAGAATCTTCTCGGCGCGCGCGAACACGCGTTCGCCGGCCTCCGTGACCGTCACGCGGCGCGTCGAGCGATGCAGCAGCCGCGTGCCGAGCTGCGCCTCGAGCAGCGCGATGCGCTTGCTCACATACGCGGGCGACACCGCGAGCTGCTCGGCGGCCGCGCTGAAGCTCGTCAGGCGGACGACCAGGCTGAAGACGCGCAGGTCGTCAAGATTCGGCGATTTGTTCACGATTCGTGGAAAGTCGATTAACCTTTCGCACGATTTTAATCTGAATGGAAATAAATAAAATGGCGTCGTGTTCCGCTGCGCACGCTGCCGGCGGCCCGACCAGCCAAGGAGGCTTGCATGAGCGACAAGACGTACAAGATTGCCGTCATCCCCGGTGACGGCATCGGCCGTGAAGTGATGCCCGAGGGCCTGCGCGCGCTCGACGCCGTGACGGCGCGCTTCGGCATCCGTTTCCAGTTCGAGCAGATCGACTGGGCGAGCTGCGACTACTACGCGCAGCACGGCAAGATGATGCCGGACGACTGGAAGGCGCAGCTGTCAGGCATGGACGCGATCCTGTTCGGTGCGGTCGGCTGGCCCGCGACGGTGCCCGACCACATTTCGCTGTGGGGTTCGCTGCTGAAATTCCGCCGCGAGTTCGACCAGTACATCAACCTGCGGCCCGCGCGCCTGTTCGACGGCGTGCCGTCGCCGCTCGCCGGCCGCAACGCAGGCGACATCGACTTCATGATCGTGCGCGAAAACACCGAGGGCGAATATTCGTCGGTCGGCGGCACGATGTTCGAAGGCACCGAGCGCGAAGTGGTCATGCAGCAGTCGATCTTCACGCGTCACGGCACCGAACGCGTGCTGAAGTTCGCGTTCGAGCTCGCGCAGCGCCGCGCGAAGCGCCTGACCGTCGCGACCAAGAGCAACGGCATCGCGATCAGCATGCCGTGGTGGGATGCGCGCGCGGCCGAAATGGGCGAACGCTATCCCGAGATCGCCGTCGACAAGCAGCATATCGACATCCTGTGCGCGCGCTTCGTGCTGCAACCCGACCGCTTCGACGTCGTCGTCGCGTCGAACCTGTTCGGCGACATCCTGTCCGACCTCGGGCCGGCCTGCACGGGCACGATCGGCATCGCGCCGTCGGCGAACCTCAACCCGGATCGTACGTTTCCGTCGTTGTTCGAACCGGTGCACGGCTCCGCGCCGGATATCGCGGGCCAGTACATCGCGAATCCGATCGCGATGATCTGGTCGGCGGCGATGATGCTCGACTTCCTCGGCAACGGTGCGGGCCGCGAACGGGAAGCGCACGACACGATCGTCTCGGCGATCGAGGACGTGTTGCGCACCGGGCCGCGCACGCGCGATCTCGGCGGCCAAGCGGGGACGCAGGAAGTGGGCGAGGCGATCGCGGCGCGGATCGCCGGCTGACGGAACGATGTGAACGGTGCGCGGTTGCCGGGTGGTCGATGAATGTCGTGTTCAGCGGTGAGCAACACGACTGGCTGGCGCGCACCCTTGTCGATTCCGATGCACACACCTGGATGCGTGCGGGTCGGTATCGATGTCGATCCCGCTGTCGAACGGTGAGCAACGCGATTCGGTGACACGCACGGTAACGTGTCGATCCATCGCCGTAACCGGCATCACGTTGAAGTCGAGCGGTGAGTTGCATTGCGCGTCGATACACACCGATCGATTCTCACCACTGCCGATGCCGCATTCGATTCGCATGCGGGCAACGAAAGCGCATGCACGGCGATGCGTGCGGCGCTTCCGTCAGCGCAATCGCGCGGTTTCCTGCGAAGATTGATCGGTGAGATGCAGGGTGCGAAGAATCACACCGTCCCGCACGGAATGCCCCTTCTCCCGAAAACACTCACCTCAACACGCGGCTCCCGTATTTCCTCACCGTTGAGCACAGGCGACGCGCTCGACGCACGATCGAGCGCGTCCACGCGTCGTCCTCGTGCTGCGTCACAGCCCGAGATCGGACAGGCCGGGATGATCGTCCGGACGGCGGCCGAGCGGCCAGTGATACAGGCGATCGGCTTCGCGAATCGGCATATCGTTGATGCTCGCGTGGCGATGCGCCATCAAGCCGTTTTCATCGAACTCCCAGTTTTCGTTCCCGTATGAGCGGAACCAGTTGCCGGCGTCGTCATGCCATTCGTACGCGAATCGCACCGCGATGCGATTGCCGCCGAACGCCCACAGCTCCTTGATCAGCCGGTAGTCGAGCTCGCGCGTCCATTTCCGCTGCAGCAGGCCGACGATCTCGTCGCGGCCCGTCACGAACTCCGCGCGATTGCGCCACCGGCTCTGCGGCGTATAGGCGAGCGACACGCGCTGCGGGTCGCGCGTGTTCCACGCATCCTCCGCGGCGCGCACTTTCTGGCGCGCCGTGTCGAGCGTGAAGGGCGGAACGGGCGGACGAATTTCGGGGGAAGCGGACATGGGATGCTCCTGTTGAAGGTGTGGGCCGCGCGCGAACGCAGCCGGTTGGGACACGTTACTTCGACGCTCGAGACACCGTATCGAGCAAGAGTTCGGCGGTTGCGCGCGCATCGCGCGCGGCGACGGCATCGCCGCTGACGAGCGCCACGCCGATCGCGCCGTCGATCAGCACCAGCCATTGACGCGCGACGCGGGCCAGCCCGCGGCGCTCGATCCCGGCTTCGTCGGCATACGCGTCGAACCGCTCGCGCACGAACGCCAGCAAGCGCGCCTTGTGCAGACGCGCGACGACGCGCACCGGATCGTCGGCGTCGGCAATTTCACCGGACGCGTTCAAGAACGCGCAGCCGTGAAAATCGGCTTGCGCGAACCAGTCACGCAGCACATCGAACATGCCGAGCAACTGGGCACGCGGCGACTTGCCGCGCGCCAGCGTTGCGTCGACGAACCAGCGCATCCAGCGTTCGTCGCGGCGCTCGAGCGCCGCGACGACCAGCGCTTCCTTCGATTCGAAATGCGAATAAAAGCTCTTTCGCGCGGCACCCGATCGCTTCACGATCGCGTCGACACCGGTGGCGTGGATGCCGCCCGAGTAGATCAGCGCTTCGGCCGCGTCGAGCAGCCGGTCGCGAACAGCCGGTTCGCCGGAGAGGTCATCATGTGTGTTCATGGGTTTAAGGTAGAACGATCGTTCTCCCTCGTCAACACGCGCGTGAAAAGGCCCTGTCGCCGGAAGGGCCGAACGCCGCACGGTTCCGCTGGCGGGCGGCACATTGCAGGCGGCGTTTGCGACATTTTTTCTTGAAGCCGGCGCACGCTGCTCACTACACTTCGGTCACCCTGTCTGGCCGAAAGGACATCATGCAGCGACCGGAATCCGCACGCTCCGCGCGTGCCTATGCGGCTTATGCGAAGCGGCTCGATGGCCGCATCGTCGTACGGCGTTTCGATCCGCGCAGCGATTCGTATGAATCGCTGACCGCGTTGCTGCATCGTGCCTACGCGCATCTCGGCGCCGCGGGCTTCAACTGCCCGGGGGTCGACCAGCCGGCGTCGGCGACGCGCGAACGCATGCTCACCAACGAGTGCTTCGTCGCGCTCGGCAACGCGCATCTGGTCGCGACGATCACGATGCAGCCGCACGATCCCGATTCGCGTTGCGATCCGTACCGCAGCCGACGCGTCGCGACGCTCGGCCAGTTGGCCGTCGATCCGGTCTGGCAGGACCGCGGCATCGGCCGCGCACTGCTCGCGTTCGCGCAACGGCGGGCTGCCGCGCGTGGCGCGACGCACCTCGCGCTCGATGCACCGCATGCGGCTGTCCGGCTCGTCGACTTCTATCGTCGCGAGGGGTTTCAGTTGATCGACGTGATGCGGTTTCCAGGACACAGCTACGACAGCGCGATCCTGTGCAAAGCCGTTGGGGTACCGGGCGAACCGATGCCTGAATCCGACATGACGTCGATCCACGTCGCGCGGCATGCAGGGGCGGCGTCATGAGACACGATGCCGACGACGATCGCGCGCGGCTCGCCCTGCGGCAGGCCCGCACGCGGGCAGCACTGCGCATGCGCGGGCTGGTGAAGCTGACGGTCATCACGGTCGCGGTCACGCAAATACTGACGCTCGTGTTCGACGGTCTGCTCGTTTTACTGGGCTTCGAGCCGGACGCTGCAACGTTGCTGCTGTTCCGCTTCGTCACCTGCGCGCTCGTCAGCTTCTGGCTTCAGGCGGACGCATCACGCGCGTATCGGCATGCAGCGCAACAAGGGCTCGTGACGGTGTCCGGTGCGCATGGCGATCTGATTGAAATCGCACCGCATTGCCCGAAACGATGGCTCGTGGTGTTGAGTCTGCAACTCGAACCGCGATGGTTGAACGGTGAGCGGATCAAATAGCAGGCAGCGCACCGATCGATGCCGACCGGCAGGCTGACGGGTGAGTTCGCAAGTGATTGATCGGCTCACGCATCGAGGCTGCGGTGTGACTGCGTAGTGTGGGGATGTGTTGTCGCGGAAGCAGGCAAGACCGTGGCAAGCAGGTGATGCGGCAAGGGCCCGCCATTCGAGCGCGACAAGCAAATACGGAAGGGCAAGAAGAAAGACACGCGCCAGACGATGCGACCGAGCGGACATGGGCGCGGCGCTGATGGGTGAGGTGCATGCGCAATTGCATGTCACCGATGTGTGCTGCGGAATCGAAGCGCGGTCGTGCTCGTATCGCTAACGAGAAACGACGTGCGGCCGTTGAATTCCTCGCCTACGCGCCACATGAAGCATGATCGAGCCGCCATTCGGTACGCCAACACAGCTCCCGAATATTCTCACCTTACGCGTTTGTCGAAGCCGCCAAGCCTCGACAAACGCTCATGCGGACACGCGCGGGGCAGTCGGCAAACGCGCCGATCCGCCCCGCCGGCACTCAGACCGTCCAGTCGAGAATCACCTTGCCGCTTTCGCCGGACAGCATCGCGGCGAAGCCTTTCTCGTAGTCGTCGGCGGCAAAGCGGTGCGTGATGATCGGCGACAGATCGAGGCCGCTCTGCAGCATCGCGACCATCTTGTACCAGGTCTCGAACATCTCGCGACCGTAGATGCCCTTGATCTCGAGCCCCTTGAAGATCACCTGGTTCCAGTCGATCGCCGTCTGCGCGGGCGGAATGCCGAGCAGCGCGACCTTGCCGCCGTGATTCATCGCCTCGAGCATGCTCGTGAACGCGCTCGGCACCCCCGACATCTCGAGGCCAACGTCGAAGCCTTCCGTCATGCGCAGGTCGGCCATCACGTCGCGCAGCGACTCGCGCGCGACGTTGACCGCGCGCGTCGCGCCCATCTTGCGCGCGAGCTCGAGCCGGTAGTCGTTGATGTCGGTAATCACGACGTTGCGCGCGCCGACATGCTTCGCGATCGCGACGGCCATGATGCCGATCGGGCCCGCGCCGGTGATCAGCACGTCCTCGCCGACGAGGTTGAACGACAGCGCCGTGTGGGTCGCGTTGCCGAACGGATCGAAGATCGATGCGAGATCATCGGAGATCTCGGGCGGAATCTTGAACGCGTTGAACGCGGGAATCGCCAGATACTCGGCGAACGCACCCTCGCGGTTCACGCCGACGCCGACGGTGTTGCGGCACAGATGCCGGCGCCCCGCGCGACAGTTGCGACAGAAGCCGCACGTGATGTGGCCTTCGCCGGACACGCGATCGCCGATCGCGAAGCCGCGCACTTCCTGCCCCATCTCGACGATCTCGCCGACGTATTCGTGACCGACGTGCATCGGCACGGGAATCGTCTTCTGCGCCCAGTCGTCCCACTTCCAGATATGGATGTCGGTGCCGCAGATCGCCGTGCGGCGAATCTTGATCAGCACGTCGTTGTGTCCGACTTCGGGGCGCTTCACGCGCGTGAGCGTGAGGCCCGGGCCGCGTTCCAGCTTTGCCAGTGCTTTCATGGTCGCGCCTCCGTCAGACGATGCCGAGCGACTTGCCGACGCGCACGAACGCGGCGACCGTCTGATCGATCTGTTCGGGTGTATGCGCGGCGCTCATCTGCGTACGGATGCGCGCGCGACCGCGCGGCACGACCGGGAACGAGAAACCGATCACGTAGACGCCTTCGGCCAGCAACTTGTCGGCCATGTTGGTCGCGAGTTGCGCGTCGCCGAGCATCACCGGGATGATCGGGTGCGCGCCCGGCACGAGCGTGAAGCCCGCGGCGGTCATCTGCTCGCGGAAACGCACGCCGTTCTCGCGCACGCGCTCGCGCAGCTTGGCCCCTTCGTCGCTGCCGAGCAGTTCCAGCACCTTCAGCGACGCCGCGGCGATGCTCGGTGTCAGCGTGTTCGAGAACAGGTACGGACGCGAACGCTGGCGCAGCAGTTCGACGATCTCGCGGCGGGCCGCGACATAGCCGCCCGATGCGCCGCCCAGTGCCTTGCCGAGCGTGCCGGTAATGATGTCGACGCGACCGTCGACGCCGCAGTGCTCGGGCGTGCCGCGGCCATGCGCGCCGATGAAGCCGACCGCGTGCGAATCGTCGACCATCACGAGCGCACCGTAACGATCGGCCAGATCGCAGATGCCCTTCAGGTCGGCGATGATGCCGTCCATCGAGAACACCCCGTCGGTCGCGATCAGCTTGTGGCGCGCGCCCGCTGCGTCGGCCTCCTTCAGCTTCGCCTCGAGGTCGGACAGGTCGTTGTTCTTGTAGCGGAAACGCTTCGCCTTGCAGAGGCGGATGCCGTCGATGATGCTCGCGTGGTTCAGCTCGTCGCTGATCACCGCGTCGTTCTCGTCGAGCAGCGTCTCGAACAGGCCGCCGTTCGCATCGAAGCAGCTCGAATAGAGGATGCTGTCCTCGGTGCCGAGAAACGACGCCAGCGCGCTTTCGAGCTGCTTGTGCACGGTTTGCGTGCCGCAGATGAAGCGCACCGACGCCATGCCGAAGCCGTCCTGGTCGAGACCGGCCTGCGCCGCCGCGATCAGGCGCGGATCGTTCGCCAGACCGAGATAGTTGTTCGCGCAGAAATTCAGCACGCCGGCACCGCCGGCGAGCCGCACGGCCGCCGCCTGGGGACTCGCGATCTCGCGCTCGGTCTTGTAAAAACCGTCCGCGCGGATCTGGTCGAGCGTCCCGCGCACCTGGGCGAGAAAGGCATCACGCATCGCAAAGCTCCTGACAGGGATTCGCATTCCGTCGCGCGCCGCTCGTGGCGGCAGCGCAACGGCCTGCTACTGTTATAGTCGGTCGTTCGGTTGACCGCATTTATCCGATATTCCGAACTAGAATTCGAAATACCGAACAACTCTAAGCGAACGGAAACCAAATGGCAAGTTCCTCAGCGCGGCGCACGCCTGCCGGCGCCGCACCGCAGCCGTCGGGCGTGACGCCGCCGCGCGTCGGCGAGCAAATCCAGCGCCTGCGCAACGAGCGCAAGCTGACGCTCGACGACCTGTCGCGCGCGGCCGGCGTGTCGAAGTCGATGCTCTCCGAGATCGAGCGCGACAAGGCCAACCCGACGATCGCGGTCGCATGGCGGCTCACGAATGCGCTCGGCATCACGCTCGACGAGCTGTTCTCGCAGCCGAAAGCGCCGGAGACGATCCGCGTGGACGGCCCGCACGACATCCCGACGCTCGCCGGCCACGACGGCCGCTATCAATTGCGCGTATGGGGCCCGATCGACCTGGCCGGCAAGTTCGAGTGGTACGAACTGACGCTGCCGGGCGGCGGCGCGCTCGTGTCGAACGCGCACGAACCCGGCACGCGCGAGCACCTCACCGTGCTGCAAGGCGCGATGGAAATCGAAGCTGCGGCGGCAACCCGGCGCCTGAAGGCGGGCGACACCGCGCGCTACCCGGCCGACACGCCGCACGCGATCCGCAACCCCGGCAAGGCCGAAGCGCGCGCACTACTGATCGTGATTCATCGCTGACGATGCGAATAGCTGGCCTAAAGGCCAGTTGCGGAAAATACTGTATGTTTGTACAGTATACGGACATTCCGCCATGCATGGGCCGGGGTCGGCGCACCGAGGCGCCCGCTCCGGTCGACAGGAGCCTGCGATGACAGAAGAACAAGATTTGGCCGCGCTCAGCTTCAAGGCTGCCGCGCACGACCTCGAGCTGATCGTTCGCCATATAGCCGGGCGCTACATCCGTCAGCGCGTCCCGCTGTCGTGGCGCCTGCTGCACGCCATCGAAGCCGAAGCGCTCGCCGATCTCGGCTTTGCCAGCCGGCACGAGGCCGGCATGCGTCAACTGTTCGAACGGCCGTCGGACATGACCTTTCCCGAAACGGACGATCCGATCGACTTCGGCCGATCGAATGCGCTGCCCGCCGTCTTCTCGTTCGCGGTCCTCGCGTATGAAGCCGCGGCCAGGTCGCAGGAAGCGGCCCCTCACGAGCGCGTTCATCGCCCGTCGAAGGCGTGGGGCGACTGACGCCACGCCCGGGCCGTCCGACACGGCGGGCGGCTCCCGCATCCTGCTGTCCGCGACGTTGCGGAAAGGGCTACCATATACGCAACTAACGGAATAAATAACATGTCCCTTCCTACCCCCTCCGACACCCCTGCACGCCCGGAAGAAAAGGATCTGTTCGACCGCGGCGCGTCCGACTGGATCGTCTCGCCCGAAGCCGCGTTCGACGCATGGCTTGCCATGCAGGACTACCGCCGTTCGTCGGCCGACGTCTACCGCGCACAATGGGGTGCGTTTCTCGCCTGGATGCGTGCTCACCAGAAAAACCTGGCCACGGTCGATACCCCGACGATCGCGAATTTCGTCGGCGAGCTTCCGATCCGAAAAACGCAACGAATGCGCTATTTGCGGCTGATCGAACGCGTGCTCGATCACATCCGTCGCACCGAACTCGCGTCCACCAACCCGGCCCGCTTCATTGCTCAGGATGGCGAAGCGAACTGGCGCCAGGCACGCGACAACGAACCGACCGGTTTCCTGACGCCAGCCGAACGCGCGAAGTTGCTGGCCTACCTGTTTTCGCCAATTGGCGTCTCCGGCTCCGCATACTGGAAAGAGCGGCGCGACCGCGCACTCGTCGCCGCGTTTCTCGGCGCCGGCGTGAAAACCGGCGAAGCACGCGCGCTCACGATTAGTTGCATCAACACGAGCGGCACGTCGCTGCAGATCCCGTCGACGCATCCCGATTTCGCGCGCGAAACCCATCTGGCGTCGTTTGCGATCGCGTTGCTCGAAGCATGGCTCGTGGAGCGCAAGCGCCAGGAGATTCCCGGCGAGCTCGTGTTTCCCGCCTCGCACGCCGGGCGGCCGATGCACAAGGCGACGATGCTGCGCGCGATCGATGCGATCGTCGAATCCGCGGGGCTCACGTCGTCACGCACCGCGCGCGCGAGCCCGCAAACGCTGCGCAACACCTATGCAGCCGAACTGTTCGAACACGACGTGCCGCCCGAGCGGGTCGGCAAATGGCTCGGCTTCATGCGGCCAATCTCGTCGAACCGCCTGCACCGCGCGTGGAAAAACTGGCGCGACGATCTCGCGAATGGTGACGCGTCCGACCAGGACGAAACTCACTGATGCCGAACCGGCTGCTCACGCGACATGATCCGTGAGCAGCCTTGTGCGGTATAGCCTCACCGTTTCACAGCCCCCGAAAAACCTCACCTCACGCGTCCCGAATCGCCTCACCTGTGCGATCGCTGTGCCGGCCGACGTGTCAATCGCGTGCAAAGCGTGCGACCGCTTCGAATCGCGAAGGCCAGGGCCCCGACGCATGCTCACATTCGGGGCACGATACTTCGAACCCGGCATCGCCATGCGACAGCTCCGGTTCGCCGTCGCAATGCGGACACTGGGTCGGCACAGGAATGTCGTGATCGAGCGACGTTCCGATCGCGGAAAACGCGTCCGCATCCAGCTGACCCGCATCGGCCAGGCGCCGGATCAGCGCGGAAATCTCCGGATTCATCCCGCGGCTCGCGCGCAGCGTATTCACGTCGCGCGTCGCACGATCCAACTCGTCGCTCTGGGTACGCAGCTGTTCCTCGAGCCGGTCCGCGCGGGACTTGGCCGAACTCAGTTGCTGAAGGAAATCGAATTCCTTGCGCTGCACATCGCGCAGACCGCTCTGGTAGGTCGACGCCATGCTGCGCAGCGAGTCCAGCTCGACCAGCATCGGTTTGACGCGACGCTCGGCTTCGGCCACCGCATCCTTGATCTGCTGCGCATAGTGTTCGGTGCGCTGCTGCAATTCGGCTTGCAGCGTATCGATGCGATCGCGCAGCCCGGCGTTCTGCGTCTGTTCGGCGTCGACGCGGCCGGCCATGGCGGCCAGTTCCTTTTCAAGCCGGGCGACTGTGGTGAGCAGCGTCGCCTCGTTTGCCGAACCGTGCGTCGATTGAGAGGCCAGCAGCACCTCGAGTTCGGTCACGCGCGCCTGCAACTGCTCGTTGCGGGTTTCACTGCGCGTCAGCGCGCCTTCGAGGGTTTCCTGGCGAACCGTGGCGTCGCGCAGCCGCTGTTCTGCATCGGTCACGCCGGCGCGAACCTGTTCGCGGTCGATGTCGAGACTTTCCCTGGCCGCTTTCAACGCCTCTTCATACAGCGCGCCGAGCAATGCGCCGGCCTTTTCCTCGACCGCTTTTGGAATCGCCGCACCGTCGAGCCGGATTTTCGATGCGGAACGGATCCGTTCCCAGAAATGATCGATGTCCTTCGGAATGTCGCTGGCACTGCCGGTCTGGGTCAGATCGCGGACGTTGGCGGCCGACGGCCGGATGCCGAGATCGAAGAACAGGCGCTTGCAGGCATGCAGCGACAACTCCTGGCGACGTGCGCCGCTTGCGCGCAGCGATTCCAGTTCTTCTCGGATGACTTCACGCATTTCATCCAGCGTCATGGCAGGACTCACAGACATTGATATGTTGCGATCATAACGAAATACGTATCTTTTGATACTTTTTTCGTCGACCGTGGTGAATTTGCGTCGCTGTGCACAGAAATCGGAGCTGTGAGCCGATCTGGATGAACCAGCGTCTCGATTTCGTGAAACAAAGCGAAGAAAGCGAGCCAAGTCCTTGTGCCGAAAGCATTTTTGAGGAGGCCCCGAAAATGTGCATTTGTTTCACATGACGGGCGTCATCGTAGCCTGTCGGTGTTCAGGGGTTGGGGTGTCTGTGGAAAACTCGACGACCGATGTCTTGAGAGTATTAGAAGTAAACACCCTTGAACCCTTAGTTAAAAACGTTAACGCCACGGCACAGCCTTATGTGGCAAGGCTTTCCGGCCGACAAGGTGAAGTTTTACGGGAACCAAGGTGATCTTCTGCGGGAGCTGAAGTGATGGGGTTCAGGGAGCTGCGTGAGCCGATGCAGGAAAGGTCGTGAGCGGATTCGGGATCACAGTGAAACACGAGATTTCCCAAAGGTGAGGTTTTTCGGGGCCACACAGCCACGGAACCCGCGCCGTGCCTGCACGCACAGTTTTCTGCCTGTGCAGACATAGGTGAGAATTTGCGGGACCTTCTTCGCGCCCCCATTCTGCCCATCTTTTGGGCAGTTTTCGTGAAAGGTGAGGTTTCACGGGACTCCACAGGGATTTGCTGTGAGGATTTCCGGGAAACGACCGCTATTTTGCACAGCAAAAGCACCCTGTGGCACCTGTGAAGCCCGAAAGGTGAGGCTTTTCGGGAGCGAAATCCGGGTTTTCCTGCCCGGATCCCGTTGAGGTGAGCTTTTTCGGGGCGTCAATCACAGGCTGCCGTCCACTTCAGAGGTGAGGCTTTTCGGGAGCGTTATTTGCTCGAAAATTGGTTAAAGGTGAGGTTTTTCGGGACCAAAGACGGGGTGAATTCGCTGAAAAGCCCGCCTGGACTGGCAGAAATCTGATTTTTGCTGTGCCACTTTTTGGCACAGGTGAGATTTTTCAGGAGTCGACACACAGCTGTCGCATACGCTCCCATGCGGCAAAGGTGAGGCTTTTCGGGGGATTGCCGCCCGACACAGCAGAACGCCTGCTGCACATAAGTATCGGATGTCATTGACATTTTTGATACCGCGGCGGTTACGGTGAGACTTTTCGGGAGTTGCGTCCGCGTCCGTTGGAACGCCGCTTTTTTCAATAAGGTGAGGTTTTTCGGGAGGTCCGGGCGGCCGATCCCGCGTGTGCCGGGGATTCGTCCGGATCCGGGTCACAGAATTCCGAGCCGTTGAGGTGAGAATTTTCGGGACCGAACGGTTTCGGTGCGCTGTACAATGCGCGCCCGGGCCTGTGAAACGGCTTCGATCGACTCACCGGGCACCTTTTCGGCGCGGGTTTCCGGATCCCGGTCAGCCGCGCCTGTACATGCATACAGGCTGGTACGGGCCGGTTCGCGCGAGGTCGCGACATCCAGTGGCGACCCTGTGACGAGAACCCGAATGCCCAGTCGTAAAATTACGACAAATCGAAAGGTGAGCCGATACGGGAGCAAGTTTCGCACGTGTCGAGCACAGGCAAAAATCTGTGAATCCGCGCATCCCGCGACACGTCTGGACGAGTCCGAAACGCTGTAAATCCGGACCGGTGAGGGTTTTCGGGAGAGGGTTGGGGTGAGTGCCGTTTTGCACGCGCACTTCACCGGCTATGGTGAGCATGTCGTTCTGGACGCACATCACCACAGGCGCTATCCTTCCGTGAAACTTCTCCTCCGACCCGACGCATGGCCACGAAGCGCGCCAAGAAAACCGATGTGGATGTGGTGAGTGCCAGTTCAGCCGAGTTGCGTAAGGCCGTCGAGGCGATCGCAATTCAGCCGAAGAGCGGCAAGATCACGCTCCTGACCCGCAAGCTGTTCAACGTCCTGCTCGCCGTCGCGCAGCAGGCCGACGACTCGGGCGATACGTATCGCGCGCTGCTGTCGGATATCGTCGCCAACTCCGCCTTCGATTCGAACGACACCGCTCTGGTGAAGGAACACCTGCGTCGCATGGTGTCGGTCCAGGTCGAATGGAGCACGGGGACGTCCAGCCAGAAGCCGGGCCGCAAGTGGGGGATCTCGACGCTGATCGCCGATGCCGAAATTCTCGAGGATCCGGCCACCCGCCGCGTGTGGGTCGAATTCTCGTTCGCACCGAAGATCAAGAAGAAACTGCTCGACCCGGTCCAGTACGCGCGTCTGAGCCTGCAGTTCCAGAGCCAGCTGCGCAGCAGCGCCGGCCTCGCGCTCTACGAAATCTGCGTGCGCTACCTGACGAACCCGAGCCACCTGACGATGCGCGAGCCGTGGGAATGGTGGCGGCCGATCCTGTCGGGCACGCCCGATACGGAAGCCGGGGACGAGGCGAAGCGCGAGTACAAGTACTTCAAGCGCGACTATCTGCGTCCGGCGATCGCCGAGGTCAATGCGGTCACCAACATCTTCGTCGAACTGATCGAGCATCGTGAAGGGCGGCGGGTCGCGGAGATCCAGTTCCGCGTGACCGAGCGCAAGCAGCCGATGCTCGCGCTCGACGAGCATCCGAACGTGTTCGACAGCACGCTGGTCGACCGGATGGTGAAGCTCGGGATTCCGCTCAAGGAAGCGCAGACGCTCTACGCGGACAGCGAGGAAAACCGGATTCGCGCCGCGCTGCAGATGACCGAACAGCGGATGCGCAGCACGACGCTGCCGCCGGTGCGCAGTGCGCCCGCGTTGTTCAAGGATGCGCTGAAGAAGGGCTATGCGCCGCCGGTCGAGTCCGTCGACGCGCTGCCTTCCGGCACGCCTGCCGCGAAGGTGGTCGCGGCGCAGCCGGACGATCTGAAGGCGCGTCTGTTGAGCGAATTCGCGGCGTTCCGCCGCAAGGAAGCGAAGGTGCTCTACGAGGAGCAGGGCGACGCGGAGCGCGAAGTGGCGCGCGAGTCGTTCGAGTCGGAAGTGTTGCCGACGATGGGCTCACACCTGCGTGACGACTGGCGCAAGCGCGGTCTCGATTCGAAACTGGCAGAGACGGCGTTTTTCGACTGGCTGGCCCAGAAGACCTGGGGCGAGCCGACCGACGGCGACCTGCTGTCGTTCACCCTGAATCAATCGCGGGCCGCCTGAGGCCCGTTCAGGCCCCTGTGACGGGCCGCCGCCGGCCGCCGGCCCATCCGGCGGGCCCGGCGTCTCGCCAGGCCCTGCCGGCCGGCCGTTTCCATCACTCCGACAACAGCATCCGCTCGAGCTGCTCGAGGATCGCGTCGCGCTTGTCCTTCGGGAGGCCGCGCAGGCGCAGTTCGATGCGGTCTTCGCCGTACGATTTCAGGTCGCCGACCGACTTGCCGCCGAGCTTGATCTCGAGACGCTGCGCATAGCGCTGGCGGCCCGCCGGCTTCGGCGTTTCCTGCGCCGCGACGCGGCCCTTGACGATGTCCGACACCTGGCGCGTGCTGAGATCGTCGGACACGATCTTGTTGATCAGCCGAAGCGTCGCCTCGGTGCCGCGCGCATTGTGATAGCGGCCGACCTGATACGCCATGTTCGAACCGAAGCGATCGGTGCGCGCGACCATCTCCTGCATCACGCTTTCCGGCAGCTTGCCGATCGACAGCGCAACCGCGACTGTGGACTCGTCAAGGCCGAGATGCTCGGACAGTTCCTTCTGACTCTGGAAGTGCTTGTCGTCGAGGAAGCGGCGCCACACGACCGCGTTGTCGAACACCGTCTGCGAATCGCGCTGCACGTTCAGGTCGTAGCCGAGCTTGTAGCTCTGAATCCCGATCGGCACGTCGATCACGATCGCCTTCACCGACTCCTTGTTCGCTTCCTTCAGCGCGCGCACACGGCGGCCGCCGTCGCTGACGAAATACGAACCCGGATTGTCGTAGTCCGGAATCACGTGGATCGCCTGCTGCTGCCCCTGCTTCGCGAGGTTGACCGCGAGTTCGGCAATCGACGACTTCAGATAGAAGTGCCGCGGGTTGAACGGGCTATGCTTGATCGCCTTCAGCGACAGCTCGATCACCTGGCCGGGCGCATAGCGGTTCTCGAGGCGCCACGCGCGATATTGCGGCGACTCGTCGGTCGACGGATCGAGCAGGACGTCCGGAGCCGGCGGCGGCGTGATGTCTTTCTTGGCCGACTTCGTCGGGGCCGGCGTGGCAGTCTCGGATTTGACGATGCCGTCGATGGCATTCAGCCGATCAAGCGCCGTGCGCTTCTCGCTCGTCGTGATATCCGGGCGCGCTTGGAATCCTTTTGCAAATTGGGAGGGTTTCATGTGACTCCTTTATGCGCATAAAGTCAGGGCAGCATGGCGACGATTTCGTCGGCACATGCGCGGATTTCCGCGGCGGCCAGCTTGGCTCCGCGATCGTTCATCTGCAGCACGGTCTGACCGAGCGCCATCGCCTGCTTGTACGCTTCCCGCGTCGGGATTTGCGTCTTCAGCAACGGGAAGCCGAGTTCCTCGAGCGCGCGCTTGAGCTCGCGGGTCAGCATGCGCTTCTCTTCGGTCTTGTTCAGCAGGAAGACGGCGCGGAGGTCTTCATTCATCACCTGCGCCTGCTGGATCAGCTTGACCAGCCCGACGCTCGACCAGTAATCGGCCGGCGACGACGAAGTCGGGATCACGGCGATCGACGCGGCCAGTAGCACGACGCCGGAGACCTTCTCGGTGATCGACGGCGGGCAGTCGACGACGATGATGTCGTAGTCGTTGATGAACTTCTTGATCTCGCGATGGATCTGGCCGCCGGCTTCGGCGAGGTTGACGACCGGGAAAGGAATGCCGGCGTCGCTGTCGCCGGATGCGCTCGACCAGTGGACCAGTGTGTTTTGACCGTCTGCGTCGATGACGAGGACGCGCTTCCCTTTCTCATGGAAGGCCGCGCCGAGGTGCATGGCAATCGTGCTTTTGCCGACGCCACCTTTTTGTTGAGTGACTGCAATGATTTCCGCGGCCAATTTTCACTCCTGTTTTTGGTCGTTGGAATTCTACAGGACGATATTTATATTTCAATGAAATTGTCGTTCGCCAACTACGCGTTAGCCATTCGGTATGCGCATAAACGAATGGGGGACGTCGGGTGGCGACGAGATTGCTGCGGTGGATGATGAGCGCTGGATCTTCGTGGTGGTGGACGATTCAGGATCGTGTTCGAGATACCAGTCGTTGCGATCTGTCAGGACCTGCCCTTCCACTTGTTGAGGGCGGGCGCCGTCTTGTTGGAGGGTGAGTTTGTGCGCATAAACTTCCGCGGCGCCGGAGCGCGTCCACGAGTTGAAGTCCTCGCTCGAGCCGAGACCCGATGACGAGACCCGATGACGAGACCCGATGACGAGCCTCGCGGGGCTCGGGCCGACGCGATACGCTCCGTGTTCAGTGGCGAAGCAACGGCCGTTCTCCCTGCGTTTATGCGCATAAACCATGGAGAGGCTCGGCAGCGATTAGCGGTCGCGCGTCGGCAAGCGTGCGTAACGAGAACCCCGCGACGATGCTGCGGACGCCATCACGTATCGCCCCGCTGATCATTCGAGGCTTCGAATTGCCCGGGCTGGCCGCGATATCCATGGACCCGCCCACCCCGGGAAACGACGGCTTTATGCGCATAAACCCAGAGGCGGATAAACCATACGGTGGCCCCCGCGTCGTCGCCTGACGTGCGCCGTCGCGATGCGCCGTTATTCACCCGCGCTTATTCGCCAACGTAGACTGCCTCGGCAATCGCCCATGCAACGCACTTTATGCGCATAAACGCATCGAGCGACCTGCGCGCTCGTCGGCAAGACCGACCCTCCCCTCACGCCACACCGAGACTCCAACTCCCCTTCCGCCCGCGCGCCGGCGCCCCGCTGAAACGCCCGCAACCAGACTGGCTACAATACGTGCCTTTCCCATCCAGGCCCGAATGATGATCACGATCTACCACAACCCCCGCTGCTCGAAGTCCCGCGAGACGCTCGCGCTGGTCGAGACGCTGAACACCACCGGCACGCCGGTGAAGGTCGTCGAGTATTTGAAGACGCCGCCGACGGTTGAGGAACTGGAAGCGCTGCATCGTCAACTTGGGCGCCCGGTGCGCGACATGCTTCGTGACGGCGAGGAGCCGTACAAGACGCTGGATCTGGCCCGTGCGAACCTGACCGACGCGGAGGCCTACGAAGCGATCGCGGCTCATCCGATTTTGCTGCAGCGTCCGATCGTCGTGTATCGAGGCAAGGCAGCCATCGGCCGCCCGCCCGAGTCGGTGCGTGCACTGTTCGAATAATTGTTGTTAGGCGTATTTTTCTTATCGCATCATCCCGGCGCGAGCGCGCCGGGAATGAGCGGCTGAAGTCGCGAGCCGCAACCGACTACTACGGCCGCGATAACCGTCGGACGCTCGCACCGACAATCAAGGCGCCGGACCGACCGGTTGAATTCGAGTACCGCGACTGTCCACAGTAGCTGCACTGCCAGCAGTCATCAAATGAAGCCACTCGTAGCGGCAATCACAAGCCGCGCCGGATCGACCGGTTGAGCTCGAGTACTGCGACTGCCCCCCGTAGCTGCGCTGCCAGCAGTCATCAAATGAGCCACTCGCAGCGGCAATCACAAGCCGCGCCGGATCGACCGGCTGAATTCGAGTACCACAACCGCCCCCCGTAGCTGCACTGCCAGCAGTCATCAAATGAAGCCACTCGTAGCGGCAATCCCAAGCCGCGCCGGATCGACCAACCGAATTCGCACACCGCCAACGACGACCTCCGACGCCACCCAGCGAGCAGCCCGTACTCGATGCCCGCGAGCCACCTCCAGCGTCACCCGTTCGACGTCAACAACGACATCACCAGCCGCAACGCGTAACCGCCCAACGACACCAGCAACTCAACTCACCCCTGCCCGTCACCCGACGACTGATCCCGATCGCCGCCCGCGTCATCCCCCGCCCCCCGCCCCGCCGCCGCCGCATGCGCCGCCGTCCGCAGCAGCGCGATCTGCCCGCGATACGCCCGGCATCCGCTGCAAGTCGGCAGATGCACATGCACCTGCATGCGCTCATGAAGCGTCAAGGACCGGTCGAGCGCATCCGACAGCAGTCGCGTCACGTCCCTACATTTCCCCGGCAGCATCTTCGGTCGTCAGTCCTTTTTCGCTGAGGCAGGTGCGCAGGCGCGTGCGCGCCCGATACAGCAGCACGCTGCAATGATTCGTCGTCAACGTCAGTTCGCTGCAGATGTCGGCAATCTCGACGTCGAGGAATTCGCGCATCATGAACACGCGCCCGATGTGTACCGGCAGGTGGTCGAGGCAGGCCTGGAACAGCGTCCAGAACTGCCGTTGCTGCAACAGCGTCTCGGGGCGCGGCCACGGTCGCGGTTTCGTGTGCGCGGCCCAGTGTCCGTTTTCCTTGAACAACTCGCGATCGAGCGCGGATTCGCCGTCGAGCTCCGCGTCGAGTGCGGACAGGCTCACCGTCCGCTGCCGCGCGCGCAGGATGTCGATCAGCTTGTTGCGCAGGATGCCGAACACCCAGGTCCTGTGGGCAGACCGTCCCGCGAACTCGCCCGCATGCGACCACGCGGCGGTCAGCGCTTCCTGCACGGCGTCCTCGGCCGCATCGGCATCGCGGAGCTGGAGTCGCGCGAAGCGCAGCAGGTCGCGCCGCAGTTGCGCGAGATAGGCAGGGTCGTCGTACGCGGACGGCATGGCGGGTCGGAAGCCTTGCAAAGCGGGAGCGATCACGTGCGCGCCATCGGGCGGGCGCATCGCGGTGTGCGAGCAGCTTACTGGTCACGTCGCCGCGCTGCAACGCATGTTCGGTCACGAATTCACGAAGCCGGCCGGGGCGCTGCGCTATGCTTGCCGGAACCCCGCGGCGCGAAATCACGACGCGGGCGGTGTGTAACCTCAGACCATAACGGCCAAGTTATCCACAATTTCTGTGGAAAACCTTGTGGAAAGTCGGCCGGTCGGCCCCGTGGGACGGCTCGCGGGCTGGCCTGCCTATAAACAGACCTTTGTCGCCTGTCCAGAATCAATCGAATCGATTCCTCACTCACCGGAAGGAGAAAGCCATGTCCTATCGTGTTGCAGTCGTCGTCGGCAGCCTGCGTCGCGGTTCCTGGAACCGCGCGCTCGCGCACGCCGTGATCTCGCTTGCCCCCGCCGATTTCTCGTTCGAATTCGTCGAGATCGGCGAGCTGCCGCTGTACAGCCAGGACTACGACGCGGATTTTCCGGAAGTCGCGAAGCGCTTCAAGCAGTCGATCGAAGCGGCCGACGCGCTGCTGTTCGTCACGCCCGAGTACAACCGCTCGATCCCGGGCGTGCTGAAGAACGCGCTCGACTGGGGCTCGCGCCCGTGGGGGCACAACGCATGGTCCGGCAAGCCGGGCGCGGTGCTCGGCACGTCGCCGGGGGCGACCGGAACCGCGCTCGCGCAGCAGCACCTGCGCAACGTGCTCGCGTATCTCGATGTGAAGACGCTCGGCCAGCCGGAAATGTTCATCAAGCATGACCCGGCGCGCATCGACGACCAGGGCCAGATCGTCAGCGAGGACACCCGCAAGTTCCTGCAGGGCTTCGTCGACCGCTACGTCGACTGGGTGCGCGTGCTGAAGGCGGCCTGATCGCCGTCCCCTTCCCGCCGCCGGCACCGGCCCGCATGCCGCGGGTCAGGCGCCGGCGTGCCGCGCATCGCGCGCTTCGCGGATGCCGAGCAGGATCTCGTCGAGCAGCGCGATGTCGAACGGCTTCGACAGCACGCGCACGTTGACGGTACGCGTGCGGTCGAGCTCCTCCGCGTAACCCGTGACCAGGATCACGGGCAGCTTCCCCGGCCGCTGGTCGATCGCTTCGGCGAGATCGATGCCGTTCAGGCGGCCCGGCATGTGGATATCCGAGATCACCAGGTCGAATGCGTCGTTCGCGGCCGCACCCTCGATCAGGCGCAACGCGTCGTCGGCGCTGGGCGCATAGGTGACACGGTGCCCGAGCAGCGTGATGAGCGCCTCGGTGCCGGCCGCGACCTCGCTGTTGTCCTCGACCAGCAGCACGTGCAGGCCCGCAAGCACGCCTGCGTCGTGCGCGGCGGCCTGCGGTCGTGCGACGATGTCCTCGGCGCGTGCGCGCGGCAGGTAGAGGCGCACCGACGTCCCGGCGCCGACCGCGCTGTCGATCGTCGCGAGGCCGCCCGAGCGCTCGCAGAACGCGAACACCTGCGGCAGCCCGAGCCCCGTTCCCATCCCCTGCGCCTTCGTCGTGAACAGCGGCTCGAACGCGCGCGCGAGCACGTCGGGCGCCATGCCCGAACCCGTATCGTCGAGCGAGATCTGCACGAAGTCGCCGGTCAGCGGAAAGCCGTCCTCGCGGCGCAGCGTCACGTTGCGCGCACCGACCGTGAAGCGGCCGCCGACCGTCATCGCATCGCGCGCATTGACGGCGAGATTGATCACCGCGAGCTCGAGCTCCGCGACATCGACCCGGATCGGCCATACGCCGGGTTCGATCGCGACGACCAGCAACGATTTCGACCCGAGCGACGTCTTCAGCAGTTCGCGGCACGTGCCGACCCATTGGCCGACGTCGATCGTCTCGTTGTGCAGCGGCTGCTTGCGCGCGACGCCGAGCAGCTGGCGCGTGAGCGACTGGCCGTTCTTCAGCGCGCGTTCGATCGCGCCGAGTTCCTTGTCGAGATGCTGGACGCCGCGTCGCCGCGCGATCTGCACGTTGCTCGAGATGATCATCAGCAGGTTGTTGAAGTCGTGCGCGACGCTGCCGACCAGGTTGCCGAGCGCCTGCATCTTGCGCGACTGCCGGTACGCCGATTCGATCGAGCGCCGCATCGACGCTTCGGCCTGCCAGCGGTCCCAAGCCTCCTCTTCCGCCTTCAGCCGCTTCAGCGACAGCCAGATCACCGACCACAGCGCGATCGACGGCGCGAACATCGAGATGAACAGCACGCTCAGGTGTTCGTACCATTCATGCCAGATCGCGGCGGTGCGATACGCGCAGGTCACGTACACGGGATAGCTGCCGACCTGGCGGTACGCGACGATCTCGCCGCCGGTGCCGTCGTGGCGCACCCGCACGACGCCCGCGCGCGGATCGTTGCGGGTGTTGCCGAACGTGGCCGTGCGATCGGTATGCGTGAGCGACGGCGGCGGCGGATACGACGCGATCACCGCGCCGTCGGAGCGCGCGAGCGCCATCGTCATCGGCGTGGCCGCGCCGCCGAGCAGGTCGCGGTAGAACGCATTGAAATACGACGACTTCAGCGCGATCGACACCATGCCGGCGAACGAACCGTCGCTATGGCGTCGCGCGACGCCGGTGTTGAACACGGGGATGTTCTCGAGCTTGAGCGGCCCCATCATCAGCCGCGAGATGTGTTCGATGACCTTGCCGTCGCGGATGCCGGCGAAGTCGTCGCGGTACGCGATCGACGCATAGGGCGCCGGAAAGTAGAGGCTGTTCGCGAGCAGCATCCCGCTCGCGCCGAAGATCGACACCGCGGCCACCTGCGGATAGCCGCCGCCGATCGTGTTCAGCGCTTCGTGGATGTCGGACTCGCGGCGGCGCACGGTGGCGTCGTCCATGTCCTGCACGAGGTCGACGATGCGCGCATCGAGCGTCTCGCTCAGGTCGAACACCTTCAGCGCATGCTCCTCGGCGACGCGCACGGTGCGCATCGTCACGTCGCTCGCCGCGGCTTCGCGTGCCTTCAGGTCGTTGTACGCCATGACCGACACGTAGATGCACGGCAGCACGATCGCCGCGATCAGCAGCACGATCAGCGTCACGCGCCGGACCGCGAAATCGTGCTCGGGTGCGCCGGACGCGTAGCTGCCGTCGTCCTGCCAGTCGTCGGCGGGCGTGGAGGCGGGCGTGCGGGAGTCGGCGGGACGTTCGGACGTCATTGAAGAAGGCGGGTGAAGCGGAGGTGTTCCATCATAAACGAGTTGCGCTCGCCCGCCGTACCGCGGCACGGATGTGCAACCTGATGATTCCGACAGGGGAAAATGAAAGTTTGAAAACGCTATGAATCCGGCAGCGCAAACGTACACAAAGAAAAATTTTGCGTGCTTATCTCGAAAATGGTCGAAGCTGTTTTCGGAATGCCGGGCGATCGGATCAATTCTGTTCGAAATGGTGAAAATGGCGAGTTGCACCGCCTTCGGTTTACTCAGAGAATCGCGCCTTGCTTTCCCTATGACAGATATATGCGCCCGCCGGCGTTTGCGGCGCGGTGTGTCGCGTGCCTCGCGCCGCGGCGCCCGCGCGCGGCCGCACGGTGGTTGCCCGCGCGCGATTGCATGGCGCCTCAAGAAGCGCGCCGCGCGGTCGTTAACGCGAGAGAGACCATTCCGTATACCGCTTCGCCGCCATGCCTTTGCCGATCGTGATCGCCGACGACTCCTTGCTCGCTCGCAAACTTCTGACAAAGGCGCTGCCGGTGGACTGGGACGTCGATGTCGCGTATGCGGCGAATGGTCGTGAGGCCCTGGCGCTCTATCGTGACGGCAAAGCTTCCGTGATGTTTCTGGACCTGACGATGCCCGACATGAACGGCTATCAGGTGCTGGAGACACTGCGCCACGAAGATCTGAACACGTTCGTGATCGTGGTATCCGCCGATATCCAGCCGCAGGCGCAAGCCCGCGTGCGCGAGCTGGGCGCGATCGCATTCGTTGCCAAGCCCGTGACGTCGGAGGCGTTGCTGCCCATTCTCAAGGAGTATGGGTTGTATGCCTGAATCGGTGTTCACGGCGGAGCAACGCGACGCGTTGCAGGAGATCGCCAACCTCGCGATGGGCCGTGCCGCCGCACGGCTCGCGTTGCTGCTCGGGCACTTCATCGAGCTGTCGGTACCGCGTGTGCGCGTCGTGAAGGCCGCCGATGCGGGCGACGCGCTGCGCGAGATGACGGGCATCCACGAGAACGTGACGGCCGTGCGCCAGGGCTTCCGTTCCGACATCAAGGGCGAGGCGATCGTGCTGTGCCGCAGTGCGGGCGTCGCGCGGCTCATGTCGCTGATGGACCGCACGTTCGGCGACGGCGTGTATGCCGGCATGGCCACGCAGGACGAACTCGTGTTCGATGTCGCGAACGTGCTGATGAGCGCGTGCGTCGCGTCGATCCTCGACGAGCTCGGCCGCAAGCCGGTGTTCTTCCCGCCGGGGCTGCTCGGCGCGAACGTGTCGTTCGACGACGTGTTCCAGCCGACCGCGCTCGCCTGGAGCGTCGCGCTGCTGCTCGAAGTGAACTTCGGCCTCGAGGATCACGCGTTCCGCGCACATTTCGTGATGCTGATGGCCGAGGACTCGATCCGGCTGATGGGCGACGCGCTCGACGCGTTGCTGTCCGCGCTATGAACGCTACCCCCGCCGCCACCGCCGCGTCGCTGAGCGAGCTCGTGATCGAACGGGTGGGCTTCGGCCTGTTCGTGCTCGACCGCACGATGACCGTGCTGATGTGGAACCGCTTCATGCAGGACCACAGCGGCATCCCGGCTGCCGACGTGATCGGCCGCAACCTGTTCGACTGCTTTCCGGCGTTGCCGCGCGCGTGGCTCGAACGCAAGCTCGAGAGCGTGTTCCAGCTCGGCAGCTTCGCGTTCAGCTCATGGGAGCAGCGGCCCTACCTGTTTCGCTTCGAGCACGACCGGCCGATCACGGGCGGCGTCGACTACATGCAGCAGGACTGCACGTTCATGCCGCTCACGCGCGGCCGCGAAGTCGAGGCGGTGTGCGTGACGATCTCGGACGTCACGCACGTGAGCGTGATGCAGCGCGAGCGCGAGGAGGCGGTCGCGAAGCTGCGCGAGCACGCGAATCGCGACGGCCTCACCGGCATCGCGAACCGGCGCTTCTTCGAGGCGCGGCTCGGCGACGAATTCGCGCGCTGGCAGCGTTACGGCGGCGACCTGTCGGTGTTGCTGTTCGACCTCGACCACTTCAAGACGATCAACGACCGGTTCGGGCATGCGGCCGGCGATGCGGTATTGCGCGAGACGGCGCGCCGCGTCGCGTCGATCGTGCGCGCGCAGGATACCTTCGGCCGCTTCGGCGGCGAGGAATTCGCGCTGCTGCTGCCGTGCACGAATCTCGACGAGGCGATGCGGGTGGCGGACAAGGTGCGCGACGCGATCGGCGGCACGCCGGTCGACGCGGAAGGCGTCAGCGTGCCGGTGACGGCGAGCGTCGGCGGCGCGTGCGCGACGGCCGGCGCGCCGGCGTGCGACGCGCTCGTCAACGAGGCCGACACCGCGCTCTATCGCGCGAAGCGGCTCGGCCGCGATCGGTCGATCGCGTACGCATGACCGCCGCGCCGTTGCGTCGCCGCTCCGCGCGGACGATGCGCGCCGTTCAGCTTTTCGCGATATCCGCCAGCACGCCCGCCAGCACGGCCGGCTGCGACACGAACGGCGAATGGCTGCTGTCGAGCTGGTGCACGTGCGTCGGGTTGCCGGGCACGAACGCGTCGGCTTCGTCGATGAAGCGCTGCTGCAGCGCAGGCAGGATCACGCGATCCGCCAGGCACTTGATGTAGTGACGGTCGAGCGCGCCCCAGCGCGCGGCGGTCGTCGGGATCGCGGTCGCGAACGGCGCGGCCGGCACGTCGCAGGTCATCAGGTTCGCCACCGCTTCGAAATCGGCCTGCGGCACGTCGTCGTACAGTGCGCGCTTCGCGAGTTCGCGATACGCGGCGTCGCCGCTGCGCGGATCGATCCGCAGCGCGCCCGCGACGCGCGGGCTCGCGAGCATCAGCGGGCCCAGCATTTCGCCGGTGTTCTCGGGCGCGCGCACGTAGTCGAGGCCCGGCACGCCCGACGCAGGCATGAACGCCGCGAGATAGACGATCTTCGCGATCTTCTCAGGCGCGCGTTCCGCCGCGGCCGTGATCGCGAGGCCGCCCATGCTGTGCCCGACGAGCACGACCTTGCCGCGGCCGAGCGCATACGCATCGTCGACGGCCTGCATCACCTGCGTCGCGTAATCGTCGAGCGTGGTATTCGCGACCGGCGACGGTTCGGCGCCGAACGCGTCCTGGTCGAGCGGCCGTTCGAGATAGGACGCGGGAAAGCGGGCGTTGATGCCGTGCGCGGGCAGGTCGCGCGCGATCGACAGATAGCCGCGCGCGGCCAGCGCGGCCGCGACATGCGCGTAGCACCACGCACCGTGCCACGCGCCGTGCACCAGCACGAAAACGGGATGGTCGGATGGCGCGGCGGCGGTTACGTTCGTCTCCATGGTGTCCGTGTTTTTTCGAGAAAGGTGTTCATCTTAGACGAAGCCGCGCGCGTCCAAGCATGAACCCGCGGCCCGACCGTGCGCGGGCTCGCACCGGCTGTCGCGATGCGACCCTTTTGTCTCGTACAGGCCACATTTCGTCCTGATCTGATTTGAATTTGCGCCGAAGCGCGCTAATTTGACGCTTTGCTCCAGATTGCGCCCCATGAACGTCGACTACCTCTTCTACCGGCGGCCGGACAAGCCTGGCCCCTATTCGCTCGACGACCTGGGCGAGATCGCGCCGCCGATCGGCCCGAGCGACGTGGTGCGCGCGGGGATCGCGCGCGTGTTCGAGCAGATCGACTGGCAGGAGTCGCCCGACGTGCCGGGCGCGTGGTTCGGCACCGGCGGCCCGTCGTTCCAGTTCACGGCGGAGCCCGACGGGCGCGTGACGAGCTTCATGGGCTCGCGGCTCGAACGCCGCTCGATGCTGCAGCTGACCCGCGAAATGGGGCTCATCGCGCTCGATCTGCAGCGCGACATCGTCTACGGCTGACGGGCGGCGCGACGCCGTTCCCCGCCGCGGCCGGCCGCGCCGGCCCGCCAGCCCTCGGGCGGCCCGCCGGGCGCGGCGCGTGTCCGCCATCGAACTTCAAAGATTGCTATACTTTCGCCCAATTCCGGCTTCCGGCCGGTAATTTGTGCCTGTCTGCGTCGATCGTTCGCATATCTCGCACGCATTTGACGCCCTGACCAACCCAGCCGGGCATGGCTTCTTCAATCGCCCCGCGTGGGTGTCTCCGTGGAGCTCGTCTTGGCCGTTTCCAATCTCGTCGTGGACGAACAAGAAACCGACGCCGCTGCCGTCACATCGGGCAGTTCTTTCTATTTGGCAATGCGCATCCTGCCGGCGGTGCAGCGCGACGCGATGTTCCAGGTCTACGCGTTCTGCCGCGCGGTCGACGACATCGCCGACAGCGACCTGCCGCGCGCCGAGCGCAACGCGGGCCTCGATCGCTGGCGCGCGGACATCGACGCGTGCTTCGCCGGCCAGCCGCCGCGCCATCTGGCCGCGCTCGAGCGCGAGATCCGCGCGTTCGACCTGAAGCGCGAGGATTTCCACGCGATGATCGACGGGATGGCGATGGACGCCGCCGAGGACATCTGCGCGCCGGACGAGCCCACGCTCGACCTGTTCTGCGATCGCGTGGCGAGCGCGGCCGGCCGTCTGTCGGTGAGGATTTTCGGGATCCCGGAAGCGGAAGGCATCACGCTGTCGCACCACCTCGGCCGCGCGCTGCAGCTGACGAACATCCTGCGCGACATCGACGACGACGCGGCGATCAACCGCTGCTACCTGCCGCGCGAGCTGCTCGCGCGCGAAGGCATCGCGATCACCGATCCGGCGACGATCGTGCGCGACCCGGCGCTGCCGTGCGTGTGCGCGACGCTGGTCGAACGCGCGCTCGAGCACTTCCGCGCGGCGGACGCCGTGATGGACGCCTGCACGCGCGCGCAGGTGAAGGCGCCGCGCATCATGTCGGGCGCGTATCGCTGCATTCTGGAAGCCGCGATCGCGCGCGGCTTTGCCGCCCCGCGCGCGCCGCTGCGCAAGCCGAAGGCGCGCATGCTGATGATCGCCGCGCGCTACGCGCTGTTCTGAGCCGATGCCCAGAACCGTCCACGTGATCGGTGCAGGACTCGCGGGCCTGTCGGCCGCCGTCGAGCTGCAACGCCGCGGGCGGCGCATCGTGCTGCACGACGCGCATGCGCATGCGGGCGGCCGCTGCCGCTCGTGGTTCGACGGCGTGCTGAACACGACGCTCGACAGCGGGCTGCATCAGGTTTTCGCGGGGCAGCCCGCGACGCAGCGCTACCTGCGCGCGATCGGCGCGGCCGATCGGCTCACGGGCCCCGCGCTGCCTGAATGCCCGGTGGTCGACGTCGCGTCGCAGCAGCGCTGGACGCTGCGTTTCGGCAACGGGCGCTGGCCGTCGTGGTTGTTCGACGCCGCGTCGCGCGCGCCGGGCACCACGCCGCTCGACTACCTCGCGCTGGCCGCGCTCGCGTTCGCGCGCACCGGCCGCTCACTCGCACAGACGATGCGCTGCGACGGCGTGCTGTGGGATCGTTGGCTGCGGCCCTATTTCATCGGGGTGCTGAACGTCGAGCCGCGCCACGCGAGCGCCGAGCTCGCACGTGCGGCGCTGTGCGGCACGTTTGCCGCGGGCGGCCCCGGATGGCGCCCGCTCGTCGCGCGCCACGGGCTCGGCAGTGCATTCGTCGAACCGGCGCTGCGGATGCTGCAGCACGGCGGCGCGCAGATCCGGCTGAATTCGCGGCTCGATGCGTTCGAATTCGGCGCGCACGGCAATGCGGTCGATGCGGTCGCGATCGGCGGCGAGCGCGTCGATCTCGCGTCGGGCGACGCGGTCGTGCTGGCCGTGCCGCCCGAGGTCGCGCAGCCGCTCGTCCCGGATCTCACCGCGCCCGACACGTTCAGTGCGGTCGTGACCGCGTATTTCGCGGTCGATACACCGGCCGGCAGCCCGCTGCAGACAACCGTCGTCAACGGCGTGGTCGACGCGGTGCGCACCGGCGGCGGTCCGCTCGCGGCGACGATCCGCGACGCGGGCCGCTGGCTCGACATGCCGCGCGATGCGCTCGCGCGGCGCATCTGGGAAGACGTCGCGCGCGTGACCGGCGCGAACCCGGAAACCATCCCCGCGTGGCAGTTCGTCGTCGAGCCGCGTGCGGGGTTTGCGGCGGTGCCGTCGCAGGAAATGAAACGTCCGGCCGTGCGTACGCGCTGGACCAATCTTGTACTGGCGGGCGACTGGATTGCCACCGGCTTGCCCGCCACGATCGAGGGCGCGATCCGTTCCGGCCAGCTGGCCGCGGACGTGCTCCAGACACAATAAGAGAGGGACCGATGAACGATCTCACCGATATGGCTACCCTGTCCGCCGGCACCGCGCCGGCCGGGCTCGACGCGGCCGTCGCCAGCGCGACCGACGCGCTGCTGGCCGCGCAGAACGCGGACGGACACTGGGTCTACGAACTCGAGGCCGATTCGACGATTCCCGCCGAATACGTGCTGCTGGTCCACTATCTCGGCGAGACGCCGAACCTCGAGCTCGAACAGAAGATCGGCCGCTATCTGCGCCGTATCCAGCAGGCCGACGGCGGCTGGCCGCTGTTCACCGACGGCGCGCCGAACATCAGCGCGAGCGTGAAGGCGTATTTCGCGCTGAAGGTGATCGGCGACGACGAGAACGCCGAGCACATGCAGCGCGCGCGCCGTGCGATCCACGCGATGGGCGGCGCCGAGATGTCGAACGTGTTCACGCGCATCCAGCTCGCGCTGTACGGTGCGATTCCGTGGCGCGCGGTGCCGATGATGCCGGTCGAGATCATGCTGCTGCCGCAGTGGTTCCCGTTCCACCTGTCGAAGGTGTCGTACTGGGCGCGGACCGTGATCGTGCCGTTGCTGGTGCTGAACGCGAAGCGCCCGATCGCGAAGAACCCGCGCGGCGTGCGCATCGACGAGCTGTTCATCGACCCGCCCGTCAACGCCGGCCTGCTGCCGCGCCAGGGCCACCAGAGCCCCGGCTGGTTCGCGTTCTTCCGCGTCGTCGACGATGCGCTGCGCGCGGTCGACGGCCTGTTCCCGAACTACACGCGCGAACGCGCGATCCGCCAGGCCGTGTCGTTCGTCGACGAGCGCCTGAACGGCGAGGACGGCCTCGGCGCGATCTATCCGGCGATGGCCAACGCGGTGATGATGTACGACGTGCTCGGCTATGCGGAAGATCATCCGAATCGCGCGATCGCGCGCAAGGCGCTCGAGAAACTGCTCGTCGTGCAGGAAGACGAAGCGTATTGCCAGCCGTGCCTGTCGCCGGTGTGGGACACGTCGCTCGCCGCGCACGCGCTGCTCGAAACCGGTGACGCGCGTGCCGAGGAAGCCGTGCTGCGCGGCCTCGACTGGCTGCGCCCGCTGCAGATCCTCGACGTGCGCGGCGACTGGATATCGCGCCGCCCGAACGTGCGGCCGGGCGGCTGGGCGTTCCAGTACGCGAACGCGCACTATCCGGACGTCGACGACACGGCCGTGGTCGTGATGGCGATGGATCGTGCGCAGAAGCTCAAGCAGACGGACACGTATCGCGAATCGATGGCGCGCGCGCGCGAATGGGTCGTCGGCATGCAGAGCAGCGACGGCGGCTGGGGCGCGTTCGAACCGGAAAACACGCAGTACTACCTGAACAACATCCCGTTCTCGGATCACGGCGCGCTGCTCGATCCGCCGACGTCCGACGTGTCGGGCCGCTGCCTGTCGATGCTGTCGCAGCTCGGCGAGAGTGCGTTGAACAGCGAGCCGGCCCGTCGCGCGCTCGACTACATGCTGAAGGAACAGGAACCGGACGGCAGCTGGTATGGCCGCTGGGGGATGAACTACGTGTACGGCACGTGGACGGCCCTGTCCTCGCTGAACGCGGCCGGCTTGACGCCGGACGATCCGCGCGTGAAGCGCGGCGCGCAGTGGCTGCTGTCGATCCAGAACAAGGACGGCGGCTGGGGCGAGGACGGCGACAGCTACAAGCTCAACTACCGCGGCTTCGAGCAGGCGCCGAGCACGGCGTCGCAGACGGCCTGGGCGCTGCTCGGCCTGATGGCGGCCGGCGAGGTGAACAACCCGGCCGTTGCACGCGGCGTCGACTACCTGATCGCGCAGCAGAACGCAGAAGGCCTGTGGGACGAGACGCGCTTCACGGCGACCGGCTTCCCGCGCGTGTTCTACCTGCGCTATCACGGCTATCGCAAGTTCTTCCCGCTGTGGGCGCTCGCGCGCTATCGCAACCTGAAGCGCGCCAACGCGACGCGCGTGACGGTCGGGATGTAACGCGTGGCGCCGACGCAGCACCACGACACGTTGCCCGTCATCGCCGTCACGGGGATGGCGTTCGAGGCACGCATCGCGCGCGGTCAGGGCGTCGAGACCGTGTTCGCCGCGCGGGCCGACCGCCTCGAGCGCGCGCTGGCCGAGGCGACCGCGCGCGGTTGCGCGGGCATCGTGAGCTTCGGCACGGCGGGCGGCCTTGCGTCCGATCTCGCGCCCGGCGCGCTCGTGATCGCGGACGCGATCGACGGACCGTTCGGCCGCGTGCAGACCGATCCGGCCTGGAGCGCACGCCTCGTCGCCGCGCTGCACGACACGCCGGTGTGGGCGCGCGTCACGCGCGGCACGATGGCGGCGGTCGGCGCGCCGGTGGTCAGCGAACAGGAAAAGACGTCGCTGCATCGCGCGAAGGGCGCGCTCGCCGTCGACATGGAATCGCATATCGCCGCGGCCTTCGCGGCATCGCGCGGCGTGCCGTTCGCGGTGTGCCGCGCGATCGTCGACCCGGCGTGGCGCACGCTGCCGCGCGCGGCGACGGCCGGCCTGCGCGATGACGGCAGCACCGCCATCCTGCCGATCCTGCGTGAACTGCTGAAGCAGCCGTCGCAGCTCGGCCCGCTGCTGCAGGTCGCGGGCGACGCACGCGCGGCGCGCACGACGCTGATCCAGGCGCGGCACGCATTCGAGCGTGCGGGCGCGATGCGGATCGTCTGAGCGGCGTTCGCCGCGTTTCGCTTCTCCTCTCCCCTTTCCTTTTTTCGTTTCGCGTACGCGCAAAAAAAGAGCGCTGCATGATGCAGCGCTCCTGGCGTTTCCAGCGGGCCCGGTGTCGCGTTACTGCGCGGCCGGACTGCTCGCCGGCACGGTCGGCATCGCCGGCGCGATTGGCGCGCCGTTGGCGGCCGGCGCTGTCGTCGTCCCGGCCGACGCAGCATCCGGTGCGGCAGCCGACGCAGCGACCGGTGCCGCAGCAGGCGCACTCGCCGGCATCGCATTAGCCGCACCCGGATCGTCGTACTGCGGCAACCCCGGCGCGGCCGGCGCGTTGTTCGGCGCCGTGCCCGACGCGCCGCCCGACTCGCCCGGATCCTCGTAGTTCGGCAGGCCGCCCGGCATGGTCGGCGTAGCCGCCGGCACCGCACCGGCTTCACCCGGCTCCGCGTAGTTCGGCGCCGTGGCCGATGCCGACTCGCCGTGATACGTCAGCGACTTGCGCTGTTGCAGATACGCATCGCGGACGAACGAGTACGGATCGAGCGCCGCCTGCTTCAGCAGGTCGGTCGCGCCGAGCAGGTCCGAACGCGCGCTGATGAACTGCGCGATGTACATCGGATTGCGCGCGGCCGGCTCGATGTAGTTGAGCAGGTTGAAGCGGACGTCCACCGCGCGGCCGACGCCGTCGCGGATCGTGCTCGGCCCGAACACCGGCAGCACGAGGTACGGGCCGGACGGCATGCCCCAGCGCGCCATCGTCAGCCCGAAATCCTGGTGGTGCTTCGGCAGGCCGGCCGGCGTCGCGATGTCGATCAGGCCGCCGACGCCGAACACCGAGTTCATCGCCACGCGCATCAGATCCTGCGTCGCATCGGTGATGCGCAGCTGCAACAGGTTGTTCGCCATGTTGCCGAGATCGCCGAGGTTCGAGAAGAAGTTGCTGATCGCGGTACGCACCGGTGTGGGCGTGATCTTCTGGTAACCCTTCGCGATCGGCACGGCGATGTTCGTGTCGACCGTGTCGTTGAACTTGTACATCGCCCGGTTCATCGGCTCGAGCGGGTCGTTGGGGTTGCGGTTCGGGCCCGTCGCGCAGCCGCTCAGCACTGCGCTGGCAGCGACGGTCGCCGCAATGATTCGCACCTTATTCATTGTTTCCTTGCATTTGGTTCTTGGCGCGTTTGACGCGCGGTTTGCCCATCAGGACGGGCTGAAACACCACGGCGCCGATCAGGGTGCAGGTCAACGCCAGCGCGAGCAGCTTGCCCATGCTCGACGTGCCCGGATGATGCGACAGCCACAGGCTGCCGAAGGCGGTTGCGGTCGTCGCGGCGCTGAACAGCACCGCGTGCGTGAGGCTCGAATGCAGCAGGCCCGTCTGGCCCGCGCGCCACGCCATCACGAAGTACACCTTGAACGCGACGCCGACGCCGAGCATCAGCGGCAGCGCGATGATGTTCGCGAAGTTCAGCGACATGCCGAGCACGACGCACATCTCGAGCGTCACGAGGCCCGACACGAGCAGCGGCACCAGCGTGCGCAGCACGTCGCCGAAGCGGCGCAGCGTGATCCACAGCAGGATCGTGATCGAGAGGATCGACCACAGCGCCGCGTGCAGGAACGCGTCGATGATCGTGTCGGCCGAATGCAGGATCGAGATCGGGCCGCCGGTCGCGCCGGGTTCCGCCGCCTTCACCGTCTTCGCGAAGCGGCGCAGCATCGTGTCGTCGTTCGGGTCGACGCCCTTCGGCACCTTCGGCGAAATCTGCACGAGCGCGTGGCCGTCCGGCGCGATCCAGTCGCGCACGAGCTGCGGCGGCAGCGATGCGCGCGTGACGTCCTGCGGCTGCAGCAGCGTCGCGAGCTGGTTGAGCGCGATGCGCAGCGTGTCGGAGAACGCGCGTTCGGCGCGGTCGCGCGTCGCGCTGTCGGCGGCGGCGAGCTTCGCGAGCGATGCCGACAGGTGCTGCGCGGCGGCGGCACCCGGGCCCGGGTGATCTTCCGCCGCGTAGCCGAGCAGGTCCGACACGCGCTTGAGCGCGGCGACGCGCTGCGCATCGGTCGCGGCCGGCGCGGCCGGCTGCGTCAACGCGGGCAGCAGGTCGCTCGCGGCCGCGGCGATCGCCGCGCGCTTGGCCGGCTGGTCGGCCGGGACGAAGGTCGTGAGCGTCGTCGTGCGGCCGACTTCCGGCAGCGCGTCGAGGCGCTTCGCGGCCGCGTCGGCCTCGGCGAGCGACGGCGCGAGCAGCGTGACGTCGTTGACGGCCGCTTCGGGCGAATCCTTCAGCGCGAGCAGCGTGGCCATCGATTCGCTGTTCGGATCCTTCAGGTGCAGCGGGTTGAAGTCGAAGTGCAGGAACGCAAGCAGCGGCAGCGCGCCGATCACGACCGCGAGCGTGCCGATCAGGATCGGCTTGCGATGGCGATCGAGGAAGTCGTCAACCGGTGCGAGCCACGGAAAGCCCGGCGTCTTCGATTCGCCCGGCGGCGCGAACAGGCGCAGCAATGCGGGCAACAGCGTGAGCGTGGTCAGCAGCGCGACGAACATTCCGACGCCCGCGATCAGGCCGAGCTCGGACACGCCGCGATAGGCCGTGGGGATGAACGAGAAGAAGCTCGCCGCGACCGCCGCGGTGGCGAGCGCGAGCGGCATGCCCATCGAGTGCGCGGCGCCGATCAGCGCGTGATCGATGCGCGGATCGCGGAAGCGTTCCTCGCGGTATTTCACGCCGTACTGGATCGAGAAGTCGACGCCGAGGCCGACGAACAGCACCATGAACGCGACCGAGATCATGTTCAGCGAACCGACCATCGCAAGGCCGAGCGCGGCCGTCACGACGAGGCCGACGAACAGCGTGACGAGCACCGAGCCGATCATCCGCTTCGAGCGCAGCGCGAGCCACAGGATGACGAGCACGGCGAGCAGCGTGAGCGCGCCGTTGAGCGCCGCGCCGTCTTCCACCGATGCGAATTCGTCGTCGGCGAGCGGCTGTTCGCCGGTCAGGCGCACGACCGCGCCGTAGCGTTGCTCGAGGCCGAGCGCTTTCGCGGTGTCGCGGATCACCTGGGTCGTTTCGGCACCGGCCTTCAGCGCGCCGTAGTCGACGACCGGCTGCACCGTGACGAACGCGCGTGCCGGTTGGCGCGCGGCATCGCTGTCGACCAGCCCGCGCCACGAGAACGCGGCCGGCTTGCCGGCCAGTACGTCGTCGACCGTCGCGGCGCTGCGCGCGAGCAGCTTCGCCATCGCGGGCAGTTTCACCTGGCCGGTCAGGAGCGGCTGGCCGAGCGTGGTGGACAGCGTGGTCGCGAGCCCGGTCAGGCTCGGGTTCTTCGCGAGTTCATTGACGAGCGGGCGCGCGCTCGCGAGCTGCGACGTCGTATCCGACACTTCCTGCGGCGACAGGAACAGCAGCCCGTTGTGCTCGAAGAACGGGCCGCCGCCGGGTTCGGCGACCTGGCCGATGCGGCCGGCGTCGGCCTGCTTCTGCAGGGCTTCGGTGAGCGCGTGCGCGGCGGCCGTCGCGAATTCGGGGGCCGGCGCCTCGACCACCGCGAGGATCGTGCCGTTGCGTTGCGGGAAGGCCTTGTCGACGGCCTGGCCGAGCGCGGCCCACTGCGGTTCCGCGTCGACGAGCTTGCTGATGTCCGTGTTGATCTTGAAATGCTGCGCGACGTAGACGCCGCTGAAGACGGCGATGACGAGCGACAGCACGACGACCCAGACGGGGCGGCGCACCGACCATGCGACGAGTCGGACGATGAGAGAAGTCACCATGTGGCGGTGGGAAGGGGCTGGCAAGGACAAGGCAACGAGTATACCGGCGCAACGTGGCGTCGGTCGTGACGTTGGCGCGTAAAGGGGCGGGAAGGATATTTTCGCCACAGCGCACGAATCGGCGCGAAGGGTTCGGGAATTTGTATGGGGATATTTACATAATCGTCCGAAATCGGGTTGCGGCGGCCTCTGTGACAAAAGGGGCTCAAAGGTAACAGTCGGTCACCGCGCGGCAGGCCAGCTTCCGGACCGTTATACTTCGACCCACCGGCCGATGCGCTCGATGCCATCCGCCGGCCGTTTTTTTCACCGAGTGCGAATATCCGTATGAAACGTCATCTGTTTGCTTTCGTCGCGGCGGCCGCCGTGTCGGTTTCCGCTTTCGCGCAGAGCGCGCCGGTCGACATCGTCCGCAATGCGGTCGAAGGTACCGTCAACGCGATGAAGGCCGATCCGGGTGCGCGCGGCGGCGACATGACGAAAGTCACGCAAGTCGTCGAGCAGCGCTTCCTGCCCGCGACAAACTTCGAGCGCACGACCCGCATCGCGGTCGGCGATGCCTGGAAGCAGGCGACGCCGCAACAGCAGCAGGAGCTGTACAAGCAGTTCAAGCTGCTGATGACCCGCACCTATGCCGCGTCGCTCGCGCAGCTCGGCGGCCAGGACGCGAAGTTCTCGTTCAAGGCCGGCGGCGCGTCGGGTGCCGATGCGCTGGTGCAGTCGACGGTCACGACGCCGGGCGACAGCCAGTCGGTCGGCTACCGGCTCGGCAAGGTCGGCAACGACTGGAAGATCTACGACATCGACATGTCGGGCGCGTGGCTGATCCAGGTCTACCAGGGCCAGTTCAAGGGCCAGCTCGCGTCGGGCGGCATCGACGGCCTGATCGCATATCTGCAGAAGCACAACTCGCGGACGAACTGATCGCCGCTGCGCGGTCCGTTGTTCGGCATGCGTGACGGGCGCCCTCGGGCGCCCTTTTTGTTTCGCGCTCGCGGCGGCGGCGTCATGTCCGGATTGACGCAGCACCGGTGTCGGAGGCCCTACCGCCGCCGATGCTCGACCGCGAACTTGATCAGCTCCGCCTGCCCTTCGATCTCGAGCTTGCGCTTCAGATTGAGCCGATGCGTTTCCACCGTGCGTACCGACAGCCCCGTCTGCTGCGCGATCTGCTTGCTCGACAGCCCCTCGGCCAGCGCGTCGAGGATGTCGCGCTCGCGCGGCGTCAACCGGTCGAGCGGCGACGCGGCCGCGCTCGCCTGGATCATCCGCGCGGCGAGCCCTTCGCTGAAGAACGTCTGCCCGGTGAGCACCGCGCCGATCGCGCGCATGATCTCGCTCGCGGGCGAATCCTTCAGCAGATAGCCGCTCGCGCCGGCGCGCACGGCCTGCGTCACGTATTCGATGTTGTCGTGCATCGACAGCATCAGCACGCGAATCCCCGGGAAGCGCTCGTGGAACACGCCGGCGAGCGTGATGCCGTTCATCCCGTTCATGCCGACGTCCATCAGCGCGAGATCGGGCTCGAGCGACGCGGCGAGCGCGAGCGCCTCGTCCGCGTTGCCGGCTTCGCCGACCACGGACAGGTCGGCTGCCTCGAGCCGCATCCGCAGGCCGTCGCGCACCAGCGGGTGATCGTCGACGAGCAGCAGTCGGGCGGCGGGCCGGGCGGTGTCGGGGGCACTCATGGGCAAAGGTCTCCGGTTATGGGGGGCACGCCGTCAGGCGGCGCGCAGCGGCACGCGCGCGGCCACGACGGTGTGGCCGACCTGCGACGTGATCGTCAGCGTGCCGCCGAGCGCGTCGAGGCGCTCGCGCATGTTGCGCAGCCCGATGCCGCGGCGCGCATCGGTCTGCGAACGCTCGGCATCGAAGCCGCAGCCGTTGTCGGCGATGGTCAGCGTGACGGCATGCGCGCCGACGTCGAGCGTGACGGCCGCGCGCGACGCCTGTGCATGATGCACGATGTTGCTGAGCGCCTCCTGCGCGATCCGGAACAGCGCCGTATTGACCGCTGCGGGCAGCGGCCGCGCGCCGCTGTGCGCGACCTGCGTATAGCCGATGTCGATGCCGCTTTCCGCGCCGAGCTCGCGCACGAGCTGCTCGAGCGCGGCCGCGAGGCCGAGATCGTCGAGCATCGCCGGGCGCAGCGCGTGCGAGATGCGGCGCACTTCGCGCAGCGTGTCGCCGAGCCGCCCGACGCCCGACGCCAGCGCCTGCTCGGCTTCGGGCATGCGCGCGGCGCCGCGCTCGAAACGCGCGAGCGCGGATTCGAGCATCAGCTTCGCGGACACCATCATCTGGCTGATCCCGTCATGCAGCTCGCGCGACAGCCGCTCGCGCTCCTGCTCCTGCGATTCGACGACACGCTGCGCGAGCTGCTTGAGCTTCGCGTCGGCGCTGCGCGACTCGCTGACGTTCAGCACCAGCGCGCAGACGGCGATCGCCGCCGCGCCGGTCAGCGCGATCGCGGTGAGCCAGCTCATCGTGCGCTCGATGTTCGCGGACGCGCGCGCGTCGATGCGCTGCAGCGCGGTGTCGACGTCGTCGAGATAGATGCCGGTGCCGACCATCCAGCCCCAGCGTTCGAGCGCGACGACGTAGCCGAGCTTCGGCGCGGGCTTGCCGGTCGACGGCCGCTGCCACGTGTAGCGCACGTAGCCGCCGCCGTGCGACGCGGCGCCGATCAGCTGCTGGATCGTCAGCGCACCCTGCGGGTCGCGCATCGACCAGTAGTTGTGGCCGACGCGCTCGGGCTCGCGCGGGTGCATCAGCGCATTGCCGTGCAGGTCGTACACGAAGAAATAGCCGTCGGGGCCGAAATCCATCTTCTGCAGCATCGCGAGCGCCTGCGTGCGCAGCATCCCGTCGTCGCGCGCATTGCGGCCGCTCGCGTCGTACAGCGGCATGATCGCGCTCGTCGCGAGTTCGACGTAATGCTTCAGCTCGACTTCCTTGCTCGACAGGTAGGCGGCCTGGATCGTCGCGTGCTGCGTGCGCGCGAGCGACGTCGCCTGCTGGCGCACGCCGAAGCCGATGCCGGCGATCGCGAGCAGGAACGGCACGATGGCCAGAAGGAAGATCTTTGCCTTGAGTCTCATGGTGGTGTGAAGCGGGCGCGGGCCGGCGGGCGCGTGTGTCGCGCGGCGGCGCGGCGAGCCGACATTGTCGGCGATTTCGCCCGCGGGCGGCGGTGCGGCGATGCGGCGGCCGGACGGCCGTCGCGCAGGTCACGCGCGCCGCGGCGTGCGATCGACCGACGGGGCCGTCTGCACGAAGACCTGGTTGCGCCCGCGTTCCTTCGCGCGGTACAACGCGTCGTCGGCGAGCTTCAGCGCGGCCTGGATGCTGTCGTCGCGATCCGGATAGCAGGTCGTCACGCCGATGCTCGCGGTCAGGCGGTCGGACGAGGCCGTGTCGTGCCGGATGCCGAGATCGAGGATGCCGGTGCGGATCGCTTCGGCGATCGTCACGGCGCCGTGCGTGTCGACGTCCGGCAGCACGACGACGAACTCCTCGCCGCCGTAGCGGGCCGCATAGTCGGCCGGACGCCGCAGGCACCCGGCGATGCAGCGGCCGACCGCGGCGAGCGCGTCGTCGCCGGCCTGGTGGCCTTGCGTGTCGTTGTAGCGCTTGAAGTGATCGACATCGACGAACAGCAGCGACAGCGTGTGCTGCGAGCGCGCCGCGCGGCGCCATTCGCGCGCGAGCGTGACGTCGAGCATCCGGCGGTTGTCGAGGCCGGTGAGGCCGTCGGTGCGCGCGAGCGCCTGCAGTTCGGTTTCCGCGCGGTGACGCTTGCGCAGTTGCACGTCGAGCAGCAGCGACAGGCCGACGAAGCCGAGCGCGAGCAAGGCCATCGCCGAGCCGATCGGGATCGCGCGGTCGTACCACGCGGCGTAGGTGTCGGCTTCCGAGCGCGCGACCATGATGATCAGCGGGAGATTCTCGAGGTGCCGGAACACGTACAGGCGCCGCACGCCGTCGATCGACGCGGTGTCGGCGAAGCTGCCCTCGTTCGCGGTCATGAACTGCCGGAACGTGCTGGCGCGGCTGATGTCGCGGCCGACGATCTTCGGATCGTACGGTTGGCGCGCGACCATCCGGCCGTTGGTCTTGATCAGCGCGACGGAGCCGCGATCGCCGAGCGCGAGGCGCGAGAACAGGTTCTGGAAATATTCGAGCCGGATCGACATCACGGCGACGCCGCCGAACGACCCGTCGGGTCGCGTGATCCGTCGGCTGAGCGCGATGCTCGGGGAGCCGCCGCGCAGCCGCGAATGGTACGGGTCGCTGACGTACAGGCCGACGTCCGGATGGTCGCGATGCACGGTGAAGTACGATTCGTTGCTGAAATTCGCCTGGCGCGGCACGTCGCTCATGCCGTCGACCGCGATGTCGCCGTTCGCATCGAGCACGTAGATGCCGCCAAGGTACTTGGCCGTCGTCGCGCGATCGAACAGCACCTGGCGGCGCAGCGCCATGGGCAGCCGGACGACGTCGGGCTCGTTCACGCCATCGACGACCGCCTGCAGCGACAGCGCATAGATCTCGATGTTGCGCTCGATGTCCCACGATGCCATCAGCGCGATGTTCTGCTGGGTGGTGCGCGCGCGATCGCGTGCGTCGATACGGCCTTCGTACAGCACGATGCCGCACAGCAGCAAAAGGAGCAGTGCGATCAGCAGCCCTGAATAGAAGATCAGGTGCGGCAGCAGGAACCGGCGCAATTGAGCGGCGACGCGGCCCGTCAGGCCGGATTCGCTGGGCATTGCGTAGTCGGTTTCTGCCATGGTCCGTGGATCGATGGGCATCGCCGCCGGGCGGCGGGCCGATGCGATTGTTCGTATGATTTGCCGGCAGCTATCCGGTTTGCGTCCCCTGTGCGCATGCCGTCCGCCCGACCGGGAAAACGGGTGCCGATTATCGCTGCTTGCGGCCGGATAAACCGCAATATCACCCATTCACCGGCAAGATTTGCCGCGATTCGATGATCCGACGAATCGGGCGGCGCGGATTGGTCCGAGTATAACGCGCGCATTCGTATACGCGGAAAATGTTGCGGACCGTTGATCCGGATCAAATTGTCGTCGTAGCCGACCTTGCCAGTCGCGGGCAGAACGTTGCAGCGCAAGGCGCTGTGCCAGGAGCGGGAGCGGCGCGCATTTCACCGTCGCCGATTTACATGCTTTGACGGCAGGCGCACCCGGAACCTGAAGTCATGCGATACGGATCGATTATCCGTTTTCAGCGTCCGCATGAATTCGCAGATGAAAACGGGCGGCCGTGATGGCCGCCCGTTTCATGAAACCGCATGCGGGAAAGCCCGCATGCGAACGCTACGCGCCGTGCTGTTGCGCCTTGTACGCGAGCCGGAACCGATGCAGCAGCGGCTCGGTATAACCGCTCGGCTGCGACGTGCCCTGCAGCGCCAGCGCGCACGCGGCCTTGAACGCGGTCGACTGGTCGTAGCCGGGCGCCATCGGGCGATAGTTCGGGTCGCCGGCGTTCTGCTGGTCGACGACGCGCGCCATCCGCTTGAACACGTCGAGCACGAACGCCTCGGTGATCACGCCGTGGCGCAGCCAGTTCGCGATGTGCTGGCTCGAGATGCGCAGCGTCGCGCGGTCTTCCATCAGGCCGACGTCGTGGATGTCCGGCACCTTCGAGCAGCCGACGCCCTGTTCGACCCAGCGCACGACGTAGCCGAGAATGCCCTGCGCGTTGTTCTCGACCTCGCTCAGGATCTCGGCCTCGCTCCACCCGGCGCGCTCGACGACCGGCACGGTCAGCAGACCTTCGAGCAGCGCGTCGCGCTCGCTCGCGTACGGCGTCTTCTCGAGTTCCTGCTGGACGGCCTGCACGTCGACGAGGTGGTAGTGCAGCGCGTGCAGCGTCGCGGCGGTCGGCGACGGCACCCACGCGGTGTTCGCGCCGGCGCGCGGATGCGCGATCTTCTGCTCGAGCATCGCGTGCATCAGGTCCGGCATCGCCCACATGCCCTTGCCGATCTGGGCGCGGCCGCGCAGGCCGGCCGACAGGCCCGCGAGCACGTTGTTGCGCTCGTACGACTGGATCCACGCCGACGACTTCATGTCGCCCTTGCGGATCATCGGGCCCGCTTCCATCGCGGTGTGCATCTCGTCGCCGGTGCGGTCGAGGAAGCCGGTGTTGATGAACGCGACGCGCGCGGCGGCCGCCGCGATACAGGCCGCGAGGTTCACGCTGGTGCGGCGCTCCTCGTCCATGATGCCCATCTTCAGCGTGTTGCGCGGCAGGCCGTACAGGTCCTCGATGCGCGCGAACAGCGTGTCGGCGAACGCGACTTCGACCGGGCCGTGCATCTTCGGCTTCACGATGTAGATCGAGCCGGTGCGCGAGTTGCGCTTCGCCTTCAGGTCGTGCAGCGAGCACAGCGTCGTGACGACGCCGTCGAGGATGCCTTCCGGAATCTCGTTGCCGTCACGGTCGAGCACCGCGCCATTGGTCATCAGGTGGCCGACGTTGCGCACGAACAGCAGCGAGCGGCCATGCAGCGACAGCGTGCCGCCGGCCGGCGTCGTGTAGTCGCGATCGGCATTCAGGCGGCGCGTGAAGGTCTTGCCGCCCTTCGCGACTTCCTCGACCAGCGTGCCCTGCATCAGGCCGAGCCAGTTGCGGTAGAGCTGGACCTTGTCGTCGGCGTCGACCGCCGCGACCGAATCCTCGCAGTCGATGATCGTGCTGACCGCGGCTTCGAGCACGACGTCCTTCACGTTCGCGAGATCGGCGCGGCCGATGGGGGTCGACGCGTCGATCTGGATCTCGAGGTGCAGGCCGTTGTGCTTCAGCAGGATCGCGGACGGGGCATCCGCCGCGCCCTGGTAGCCGACGAACTGCGCCGGCTGCGCGAGGTGCACGACGCCCTTGCCGGTTTCGACGGCGAGCTGGCCGTCCTGCACGCGGTAGCGCAGCGCGTCGCGGTGCGAGCCGCTCGCGAGCGGCGCCGCGTTGTCGAGCACGTCGCGCGCGTAGTCGATCACGCGCTGGCCGCGCGTCGGGTTGTAGGCCGTGGTGCGTTCGGCGCCGCCGTCCTCGGGCAGCGCATCGGTGCCGTACAGCGCGTCGTACAGGCTGCCCCAGCGTGCGTTCGCGGCGTTCAGCGCATAGCGCGCGTTCGACAGCGGCACGACGAGCTGCGGGCCGGCCTGCGTCGCGATCTCGCTGTCGACGTTCGCGGTGGCTGCCGCGACGTTCGACGGGACCGGCACGAGGTAGCCGATTTGTTCGAGGAACGCGCGATACGCGGCATGGTCGCGCACCGGGCCGGGGTGCGCGCGATGCCACGTGTCGAGTTCCTGCTGCAGGCGGTCGCGTTCCGCGAGCAGTTCGCGGTTGCGCGGCGCGAGGTCGTGCACCAGGGCCGAGAAACCGTTCCAGAACGCGGCCTTGTCGATACCGGTGCCCGGCAGTGCTTCGTTTTCAATGAACTGGCTCAGCGCTGGCGCGACTTGCAGTCCTGCTTGGTCGATCATCGTGATTCCTCCCGGGGAATGAAAAACGCGCGCGGATCAGGCCGCGACGCTTTGTGTGCCGGCGCGGGCGATCTGCGCATCCTGTTCGGACTTTACGCCAGACACACCGATCGCGCCCGCAATGCGGCCGTCCACCGTGACCGGCACGCCGCCTTCGAGCAACCCCGTCAGCGGCACGCTCAGAAACGCCGTGCGGCCACCGTTGATCATATCCTCATACGCCTTCGTCTCGCGACGGCCGAGCGCCGCCGCGCGCGCCTTGTCCTGCGCGATGTAGGCGCTGGCCGCCGACGCGCCGTCGAGGCGCGCGAACGCGAGCAGGTGGCCGCCGTCGTCGACGATGGCGATCGACACGGCCCAGCCGTGACGCTCGGCTTCCGCGCGGGCGGCGGCGAGCATGCGTTCGACGTCGGCGAGTTCGAGTTCGGGTTTCGCTTTCATGGGGTTCCTCCGGAATCAGCGGTCAGTTGACGAGTCGGTTGTCGACGAGCTCGATCCAGTGGCGCACGGACGTACGGCCCGCGCCGTTCAGGTGAGTCTGGCAGCCGATGTTGGCCGTGACAATCAGGTCCGGCCGTGCGGCTTCGAGCGCGTCGAGCTTGTGGTCGCGCAATTGGGTGGCGAGTTCGGGCTGCGTCAGCGAATAGGTGCCGGCCGAGCCGCAGCACAGGTGGCCGTCCGCGACATTCGTCAGATCGAAGCCGAGCCGCGTCAGGATGCTTTCCACCGCGCCGCCGAGCCGCTGCGCGTGCTGCAGCGTGCATGGGCAGTGGACCGCGACGCGGCGTGGCGTCGATGCGGCCAGCGCGTCGAGCGGCTCGGCCGCGATCACTTCGGCGAGGTCGCGCGCGAGCGCGCTCACGCGCCGCGCCTTGTCCGCATAGACGGGGTCGGCGCGCAGCAGGTCGCCGTATTCCTTCACGAACGCGCCGCAGCCGCTCGCCGTCAGCACGATCGCTTCCGCGCCCGCCTCGATCGCCGGCCACCACGCATCGATGTTGCGGCGTGCGCGCGCGAGCCCGGCATCCTGCGCGTTCAGGTGATATTCGGTCGCGCCGCAGCAGCCGGCTTCGCGCGCGGGCGTCACGCCGATGCCGAGCCGGTCGAGCACCCGTGCGGCGGCCGCGTTGGTGTTCGGCGACAGCGAAGGCTGCACGCAGCCTTCCAGCATCAGCACGCGCCGGGCATGGCGCACGGGCGGGCGCGGCGTGGCGGCGGGCACGGCGGCCGGGATCTTGTCCTGCAACGTGCCGGGCAGCAACGGGCGCAGCGCGCGGCCGGCCTTCAGCAGCGCGGCGAAGGTCGCCGGACGCGGCACGACGTGACGCAGGCCCGCGCGCAACAGGCGCTCGCGCGCCGGACGCCGCGCGCGCTTCTCGGCTTCCGCGCGGCCGATGTCGAGCAGCGTGTGATAACGCACGCCGGACGGGCAGGTCGTCTCGCAGTTGCGGCAGCTCAGGCAGCGGTCGAGATGCTGCTGCGTGCGCTCGCCGCACGGCTCGCCTTCGAGCATCTGCTTGATCAGGTAGATGCGCCCGCGCGGCCCGTCGAGCTCGTTGCCGAGCACCTGGTAGGTCGGGCAGGTCGCATTGCAGAAGCCGCAGTGCACGCATGCGCGCAGGATCGCTTCCGCTTCGTCGGCCCGGTCGAGGGCCTGGCTGGCTTCGCTGAGATTGGTTTGCATCGGCGGTTCGAAGGTTGGCGTCAGACGTCCGCGTACAGGCGGCCGGGATTGAAAATTGCATGCGGATCGAGCTGCGCCTTCAGTTGCCGATGCACGCGCAGCAGCGCGGGCGGCAGCGGCTGGAACGGCTCGGGCGTGGTGCCGGGCGTGAAGCAGGTCGCGTGGCCGCCCCACTGCGCGGCGAAGCGCTGCACGTCGGCCGGTGCGGCGTCGGTTTTCAGCCAGCGCTGCGCGCCGCCCCAGTCGACGCGTTGCGCGCCGGCCAGCGCATCGAGCGGCGCGGCGGCCGGCACCGATACGCGCCACAGCGGGCGCGGATCGTCGAAGAACGGCAGCGACAGGTCGCGCAGCCGCGCCCAGAACCCGTCGTCGCGATCGTCCATCCGCTCGCCGCCGATCATGGCGCGCGCGGCCTTCACCGAGCCCTCGCCGCCTTCGAGCCGCACGCGCAGCACGCCGTCCGCGTGGCAGGCGCCCGCGAGCGGCAGCCCCGCGCGACGCCATCCGGCGACGCGCTGCACGGCGTCTTCCGCAGTGAGCGGCAACGCGAGATCGCCGGTCGCGCGCGGCTTCGGCAGCACCTTCAGCGACACCTCGGTCACGACGCCGAGGCAGCCGAAGCTGCCCGCGAGCAGCCGCGACACGTCGTAGCCCGCGACGTTCTTCATTACCTCGCCGCCGAAGCGCAGGTGTTTCGCGTGGCCGGTGATCACGCGGCAGCCGAGCACGAAGTCGCGCACCGCGCCGGCCCACGGGCGGCGCGGCCCGGACAGCGCCGCCGCGAACATGCCGCCGACCGTCGCCGTGCCGCCGAACGTGGGCGGCTCGCACGGCAGCATCTGGCCGGCCGCGTCGAGCATCGCTTCCAGTTCGGCGAGCGGCGTGCCCGCGCGCGCGGTGATGACGAGCTCGGTCGGGTCGTACGCGACGATGCCGCGGTGCGTGCGCACGTCGAGCGTGCGGCCTTCCACCGCGCGGCCGACGAACGCCTTCGTGCCCGCGCCGCGGATGTGCAGCGGCTGGCGATCGTGGATCGCGGCGTCGACCTGCGCGACGAGCGCCGCGCTGTCGTCGATCGATTCGATTTCGCGTTCGCGTCGCATCAGAAACGCTCCAGTTCGGGAAACGGCAGCTTGCCGTGATGGACGTGCATCGCGCCGAACTCGGCGCAGCGGTGCAGCGTCGGGATGTTCTTGCCGGGATTGAGCAGGCGCCGCGGATCGAATGCGGCCTTCACCGCGTGGAAGAACGTGATTTCGTCGGCGTTGAACTGCACGCACATCTGGTTGATCTTCTCGCGTCCGACGCCGTGTTCGCCGGTGATGCTCCCGCCCACCGCGACGCACAGCTCGAGGATCTTGCCGCCGAGCGCTTCCGCGCGGTCGAGCTCACCGGGACGGTTCGCGTCGAACAGGATCAGCGGATGCATGTTGCCGTCGCCCGCATGGAACACGTTCGCGACCGGCAGTGCGTATTCGGCCGACAGCGCGGCGATCCCTTCGAGCACGCGCGGCAGCGCGCGGCGCGGGATCGTGCCGTCCATGCAGTAGTAGTCGGGCGACATGCGGCCGACCGCCGGGAACGCGTTCTTGCGGCCGGCCCAGAAGCGCTGCCGCTCCGCTTCGTCGCGCGCGACGCGGATCTCCGACGCGCCGGCGTCGCGAAGCAGCGCGGCGACGCGTTCGGCGTCTTCCTCGACATCGGTCGCCGCGCCGTCGAGTTCGCACAGCAGGATCGCCTGCGCGTCGACCGGGTAGCCGGCGTGGATGAAGTCCTCGGCCGCGCGGATCGCGAGGTTGTCCATCATCTCGAGCCCGCCGGGGATCACGCCCGCGCCGATGATCCGTGCGACCGCCGCACCGGCTTCGGCCACGTCGTCGAAGCTCGCCATCAGCACCGTCACGCTCGGCGGTTTGGGCAGCAGTTTCACGGTTACTTCGGTGACGATGCCGAGCATCCCCTCGGAGCCGGTGAACAGCGCGAGCAGGTCGAGGCCGGGCGCATCGAGTGCATCGGCGCCGAGCGTCAGCGTGTCGCCGTCGATCGTCAGGATCTCGACCTTCAGGATGTTGTGCACCGTCAGCCCGTATTTGAGGCAGTGCACGCCGCCCGCGTTTTCGGCGACGTTGCCGCCGATCGAGCATGCGATCTGCGACGACGGATCGGGCGCGTAGTAGAGGCCGCAGGGTGCCGCGGCCTGCGAGATCGCGAGGTTGCGCACGCCGGGCTGCACGCGCGCGATGCCGGCATCGGCGTCGATGTCGAGAATCCGGTTGAACTTCGACATCACGAGCAGGATGCCCTTTTCGAGCGGCATCGCGCCGCCCGACAGCCCGGTGCCCGCGCCGCGCGCGACGACCGGCACGCCGTGCGCGGCCGCGACGCGCAGCACCGCGCGCACCTGCTCGACCGTGTCGGGCAGCACGACCGCGAGCGGCACCGTGCGGTACGCGGCGAGGCCGTCGCATTCGAACGGCTTCAGCGCCTCGCGCTCGTGCAGCACGTCGAGGCCGGGCGCCGCCGCGTCGAGCGCGGCGACGAGCGTGTCGCGGTCGACGGTCGCCAGCGGGCCGTCGATCCGTTCGTCGTAGGTGAAACTCATCGTGTGTCTCCGTCTCCACCATTTCCACCATGCAGGCGCCCGCGGGATGCGCGGAGCGCCGGATGGACGGCATTCTTGGCCGGTGGCCGGGTGTGTGTCCAGACGTCGCCGATGTGGTCATACCAGTTTTTCTCGACGTGCCTTTGAGGTGGGGTTGGATGTGGCGTAAAAACCAATCAGCACAAGGGTTTGTGCGAAAATCGGCGATATTCGTCCAAAGTGGTCATACCAGTATGGAAATGCAGGATCGACAAGGGCCGGCGCGCAATGTCGCCGATGTCGTCGCCGAGCGGATCGAGCAACTGATCGTCGACGGCGTGCTGAAGGCCGGGCAGGCGCTGCCGTCCGAGCGGCGGCTCACCGAGAAGCTCGGCGTGTCGCGCACGGCCGTGCGTGAAGGGATGAAGCTGCTGCGTGCGCGCGGGATCATCGACACGACGCACGGCAAGGGCTCGTTCGTCGCGAGCCTGACCCCGCAGCGCGAAGTCTCGCCGATGATGCATCTGCTCGGCTCGCAGCCGCGCACGCTGTACGACCTGTTCGAAGTGCGCGGGATGCTCGAGACCGAAGCCGCGCGGCTCGCCGCGCTGCGCGGCACGCCCGCCGATTTCATCCTGATCAAGCGCCGCTACGAGGAAATGACGGCGGCCGATGCGCAGGATCTCGATCCGGCCGCGCGCGCGAAGCTCGATCACGCGTTTCATCTCGCGATCTGCGAGGCGTCGCACAATCCGGTGCTTGTCAACACACTGCAGTCGCTGACCGATCTGCTGCTCAGTTCCGTGTTCGCGTCGGTGAACAACCTCTATCACCGCGAGCCGCTGAAGAAGCAGATCGACCGCCAGCACGCGCGGCTCTACAACGCGGTGACCGGGCGGCTGCCCGACCAGGCGCGCAAAGCCGCGAGCGAGCATATCCGGCAGTGTGTCGAGTATCTGCGCGAGATCGAGCAGGAGGAGCAGCGGCTCGTGCGGTCGACGTTGCGGCTCGAAGGGTGGACTTGAGCAGGCGCCGGTGCGTTCGTGCCATGACATCAATCAAGCGAAGTGCGTTGACGATGCGGTTTGAATGGCTGTTGCATCATAATGTGATGTATTTGGTGCGGGGCACGCTCTAATTTGCGCGTTCGTGCAACACGCACCGTGTACCGTTGCACGTATTACGCCATCGATCCTGACAGGAGGATGCTGCATGTCGATTCCGACGCATGGCGACGGGCCTGACGCCCGCGCCGACCTGACTCCGCATGAAGACCGCGCCGTGTTGTTGGCGATGCTCGACGAGCTGCTGGAGGCCGAGCGTGCAGGCGCGCGTGTCGCTTCCGAAATAGCAGTCGAGGTGAGCGACGATCCCGAACTGCATCGGCTGATCGCCCATATTCGCCAGGAAGAGGCGCACTGGTGCAGCGTGCTCGTCGACGCGATCCGGTCGCTCGATGCGGTACCGACGCACGCGACCGGCGCGTTCTACGAGAAGGCAATGGCGATCGACGATCTGGCGGAGCGGATGGCGTTTCTGAACCGCGGACAGCGGTGGGTCGTGCGCAAGTTGCAGGCACTGCTGCCCACGCTCACGGACCCGGATATGCATCACGCGCTGTCGTTGATGCTGGTCGCGCATGAGAAGAATATCGGGGCGGTGGATGTGCGGTTGAGGGAGAAGGGGGCGGGGAGCGCTTAGGGAGAGCGGACGGGGAGCGCTCTTTTAGGAATGTGTATCGCATGGATGCGTGCGGCCACGAGCGATCAGTCAGTAAGTTACACGGGGCGGCGTACTTGAAAGGCGATGGATTCAAGCGTCCATTGGTCAATGTCCCATTGCATCAGGGCCTCCACTACTCCGCCGGAGGCGCTCGGCGCAGCGCCACTTCGGTTGAGCCGAATTCGAGAAACGATCAGAAGTCCCGTTGTACCTTTTTCTCGCCTATGGAGTTCGACTTCGTTTCGGGTCATCAGAATCGAGTCGCATAGTTCGCTGGTCGTCCCCTTGACTTCAATCTTCAATGCTTGGCCGTCTCGCCGAGCCAGAATGTCAAACGGTTCAACGGCGGATGTGTCATCGCAAACGAAGCCCTCGGATTGAAGAAATTGGGTTGCTAAAAGCATTGCACGCAGTTCGACGGCCTTTCGTTCGGATGCCGTGAGTCCAATACCTTGGGCACGCGTTCGCTGGCGTAGCGGTTTTACGATTGTCGCTAGATCACGAGCGTCTTGGTCACCGGGCGCTACGTCTCGTTGATCGAGTTGCGCAAGATAAATCGCGGAGAGCCTTTCGGCGGCAGCAAAGAGCAGTCCGTTCAAATCGTAGGAATCGATGCTTGCAACAGGTATGCGTCGGGCCACTGCCGTTGCTTTTTCAAATGTCCTGGGAAGAGGCGCTCGTGCTCCAAGAGCGATAGCGTCCGCAAATGGCGCCAGCGTTTCCCAACGCTGTTCAATAACGGCGCGTGCCCACGACGTCTTTGCTTTCAGCTCGACATCAGATATTGGTCGAAGATCGCCGCCGTTCCAAACCGTACTGCCGCAACCCACAGTGAAAAAACAAGCCGACCCATCAGCGGAAAAGTGGATGACGACATAGAAACCCTCGCGCGGGGTCGGAGACATTGCTTTTGAGTAGAGGCGAACCCATGGCGCTTCAGTTTTTCTGCCGATGCCGTCGGAACCATCCACGGCCAAATCATCGAACAGCGGATCGAACGCTCGACTCAGATCGGGAAGTTGGTTACGTAGCTCTTGCGTCAGATCGGAGCGAATAAGATTGCCGCGCTCCTGCATTTCCAGTGTATTCGATGAAGAATACATTGGCTGAAGTTCGCAAATTCGTTTTATGATCGTTTTCAATCGAATCCCTTGGCTTGTGGGGCCAGCGGAGAACCGCTCTTTGCACTCATGTGAGCGACGTCGTTTTAAACGACTGTTACATTTTCCTCCGCACGCTCGACGTCCAATTTCGCACCAGCTTACTACAGTGCTTCATACGATTCCTGTATTGTGCGAAAGTCAGCCATTTTTTAAATACAGAACAACTACGTATTAGGGGCAGGCGTCCAAGGTGAACTAACCCCACTCGTACGAGTGAACCGGTGCGCTGCCGGCAATCTTCGCTTTGGGATGTAAGCGATACCGCATCAAACTCACCGAACAAAAAAGCCCGCCGAAGCGGGCAACCTCTCGAAGAAGAGGGGGAGATCCGAATCCGCGATCGGCGGTCAGGGCGCGTTCAACCTTTCGTCGCCCCGAACGTCAGCCCCGCCACGAAATGCTTCTGCATCGCGAAGAACATCGCGACCGACGGCAGTGCCGCAAGAATCGACCCGGCCGAAACGAGGTTCCAGGACGTGGTCCATTGCCCCTTCAGCGCCGCCACACCCGCCGTAATCGGCGCAGCCTCATCCCCTTGCGTAAGACACAGTGCCCAGAAGTAGTCATTCCACACGAACGTAAACACGAGAATCGCCAGCGCAGCCAACGCCGGCCGAATCAACGGCAACACGATCCGCCAGAACACCGTCCACTCCCCCGCGCCCTCGATCCGCGCCGCCTCGATCAACTCGAACGGCAGCTGCTTGATGAAATTCCGCAGAAACAGCGTACAGAACCCCGTCTGAAACGCGACGTGAAACAGAATCAGCGCTTCGACCGTATTGAACACGCCAAGCCTGAGCGACAAGTCGCGAACGGGAATCATCAACACCTGCACCGGCACGAAGTTCCCCGCGACGAACGTCCCGAACAACGCGGCATTCCCGCGAAACCGATAAGTCGCCAGCGCGAACCCGGCCATCGCCGCCAACGCGATCGACCCAATAACGGAAGGCACCGTGATCTGCACGCTGTTCCAGAAGTAATGCAGCATCGGCGACGTGGTCAGCGCATCGCGATAGTTCTCGATCATCGAGAAGTGTCGCGGCCAGCCCCAGTAGTGACCTTCGACCAGCTCCTCGGTCGAGCGCACCGACGTGACGAACACCGCGATCATCGGCAGCAGCCAGATCACGAGCGCGACGGGCAGCGACAGCTTGTACAGCCGGCGCGATACCGGCTTCCAGTGGGCAACGGGTGTCGGAAACATGATGTGAATGGATCCCCGGAAGGTCAGGTCACTGCTCGTTGCGCAGCATGCGGCGCAACTGGAACACGATGTAGACGAGCATGATCGCGAACAGCACGACCGCGATCGACGCGGAATAGCCGAGCCGGTAATACTTGATCGCCTGGTCGTACATGTAATACGCGAGCACGGTCGAGCTCTCGAACGGGCCGCCGCCGGTCATCACCGAAATCAGGTCGAAGCTGCGCAGCGCGCCGATCACCGTGACGACGATCGCCATGAACGTGGTCGGCCGCAACTGCGGCAGCACGACGTGCCACAGCAGCGCGAAGCCGCGCGCGCCTTCCATCCGCGCCGCCTCGATCTGCTCCGGGTTCACCGACGTGAGGCCGGTGAGGTACAGGATCATGCAGTACGCGGTCTGCGGCCACAGCGCGGCGAACACGATGCCGAAGGTCGCGTAGCGCGCATCGCCGAGCACCGGGATCCCGTGTCCGGCGATCAGCGCGAGCAGCCCGAAGGTCGGATCGTAGAACCACGAGAAGATCAAACCGACGACCACACCCGACAACACGAACGGCGCGAAGAACAGCGACTTCACGAGCCGGATGCCGGCGACCGCCTGATTCAGGTACAGCGCGAGCGCGAGGCCGAGCGGCGGCGCGAGCATGAACAGCGCGAGCCAGATCACGTTGTTGCGCAGCGCGGTGTAGAAGGTCGGCGCGTGCAGCAGCTCGGCGTAGTTCGCGAGACCGACGAACGTGCGCTCGGTCATCCCGTCCCAGTTGCAGAGGCTCAACCACAGCGTCGACAGGATCGGCCAGATCACATAGACGGCAACCATGGCGCACGCTGGCGCGAGAAAGAGCCACGCGGCGCGCTGTTGCCGCCGCACGGCCGGCGACGGGCGGCGTGCGGACGGCGCGGCGGGCGACCCGCGCCCCGGCGGTGCGGCGGCCGGGGCGTCAGGCGTTTCGACGGGTCTGGACGTGATCGGACTGGACACGGCAAGCCTCCTGGGCGGACGCGGCGGCACAGGGCCGCCGCAGGGGTCACGCGGTTACTTCTTGTAGATCCGCTTGCGGGTCTGCTCGAGTTGCGCGAGCACGGTATCGAGCTGCGCGGGATTCGCGAGGAACTGCTGCATCCCCTTCATCCCCTCGTCGGCCATTTCCTTCGTCATGTCGCGGTCGTAGAACTGCGCGACGCCGCCCTTGGTGTCGGCGAGGATCCGGAAGCCGATCCGCGAGATCGGATCGGCCGGCTCCGGCGACTTGCTGTTGGCCGACAGCGAACCGAGCCCTTCCGCGAGCTTCGCGCCCATCTCGGGCGTTTCGACGAACGCGAGGAACGTGTGCGCGTCGGCCTTGTTCTTGGCCTTGGTCGGAATGTGCAGCGATTCGACCGGGCCGTCCTCGGCGGTCGGCACCTTCGGATCGATGATCGGGAAGCGGTAATAGCCCATTTCCTGCTTCACGTTCGGCGGAAAGCCCGCGGCGATGAAGGTGCCCATCAGCATCATCGCGGCCTTGCCCTGGAACAGGAACGGCTGCGCACCGTCGAGATCGTAGGACAGCGCGTTGTCGATGAAGTAGCCCGAGTCGATCAGCGATTTCCACGTCGTATAGACCTTCTTCACGCGCGGGTCGGTGTACGGCACGTCGCCGGCCATCAGCTGCTGGTGGAACGCATTGCCGTTCAGGCGCAGGTCGAGATAGTCGAACCAGCCGGCGAGCGTCCACGCGTCGCGGCCGCCGATCGCGATCGGCGTGATGCCGGCCGCCTTCAGCTTCTTGCATGCATCGAGAAACTGGTCCCAGGTCTTCGGCTCGTCGGCGATGCCGACCTTGCTGAACAGGTCCTTGCGGTAGAACAGCCCCCACGAGTAATAGACGGTCGGCGCCGCATACTGCTTGCCGTTATAGGACGATGCGCTGCGCGTCGACGCGTACATCGCGTCCCAGCCGTTCTTCGTCCAGTCGCCGCTCAGGTCCTCGAACAGCCCGCGTTTCGCGTAGTAGGCCATCCGCTCGCCGGCGTGCCAGTTCACCACGTCGGGCGCGACGGTCGTGAGCCACGCGGGAAGCTGCACCTTGTACGCTTCCTCGTCGACGAAGGTGGGCTTCACGTCGATGTCGGGATGGGCCTTGTGGAACGCGTCGAGCGTCGACTGCCAGACCGCCCGCTGGCTCGCGCCCTTGAACGCGATGTTGATGGTCAGCGTGCCCGCGTCGGCCGGCGCCGCGGCGCCGAACGAAGCGAACGCGATGGCGGCGGCGGTCGCAAGCCGGGCGGCGACGCGAAGGGGGCGATGTGTCATGGGTGTCTCCATTCCTGTGTGTCGTTGTGCGTGACCGGCGCATCGCGGCGCCGGGGGCGGTTGCTACGAACGGCTTCGATACACGGCGACGCCTTGCGGCTCGACCTGCGCGGTGCCGATCACGAACGCGGACGGCGGCACCGCATCGATCGTGTGCGGCGTGCCGCCGTAGTTGAATACGTAGGTCAGGCCGCCGCGCCGGCTCACGCGCACGCCGTCGCCGAGCGGCGACGGTGTCAGGCCGGCTTCGGCCGCGATGTCGGCGAACAGGCGCGCGGTGGTCGCATCGTCGAACAGCGCGGCCCAGTAGTGCAGCGCGCCGTGCGACACGCAGGCCGGATGACCGTCGGCGAAGCGCGCACGCACGACGCTGCGTGCGTCGTCGTGCAGCTCGACGAGGTCGCGCCAGTGACGCGCGTCGCCGGTGAGCGACGCGCCGTCGCGTAGCGTGCCGGCGATCCGCTCGGTCACGTTCGGCCGCAGCGATTCGACGCGCCACACGCGCACCGGCAGGATCGACGCGAGCGGGCCGGGCGGCAGCGTCGGCGGAATCTGCAGGTCCACGGTCTTCGAACCGGTGCGCGGGCCGAACACCGCATGCGCGCCGGATGCGGCGAGCCGTGCCGCGAAGTCGTCGGGCACGACCGGCAACGGCGGCACGACGACGAGCCGGTAGCCGTCGAGCGGCGCGTGCGCGGAAACGATGTCGACGTCGAGGCCGAGCGAGCGCAGCGCCGAGTAGTACTCGAACGCGAAGCGCGGGTAGTGGAAATCGGCGCCTTGCGGCTGCACTTCGAACAGCCACTTCGCTTCATAGTCGAACACGAGCGCGACGGGCGCGCGCACCGCGCCGTTCGCATCGGCATCGGCACCTGCGTCGAGCACGGCGGCGATCTCCTGCGCGACGCGCTGCGCCTCGCGACCGCCATCGTCGAGCCGATCGTCCGGCGTGTGCAGGCCCGCGTGCATCTGCTCCTGCGCGAACGGTGCCTGGCGCCAGCGGAAATACGACACGCAGCCGGCGCCGTGCGCGAACGCTTCCCAGCTCCACAGGCGCACCATGCCCGGCAGCGGCGCGGGGTTCCATTGCGCCCAGTTCACCGGCCCCGGCTGCTGCTCCATGACCCAGAACGGCAGCTTCGACATCCCGCGATAGAGGTCGTGATTGAACGACGCGAAATCCGGATGGCCGGTGCGCAGCCAGCGCGCCTTCACGTCCGAGCCGAACCATTGCTCCTCGAGCGCGCCGAGCGGATAGCTGTCCCACGTCGCGATGTCGAGGTCGCGCGCCACTTCATAGTGATCGAACTCGGTGAAGAGCTGCATGAAGTTGTGCGCGACGGGGCGGCCCGGCGAATGCGCGCGGATCACGTCGACCTGCATCCGGTGATAGCGCGCGACTTCGTCCGACGCGAAGCGCCGGTAGTCGAGGCGGTGCGACGGATGCGCTTCGGTCACGGTGCCGACCGGCGCGTCGACTTCGTCGAAATGCCGGTATTCCATGCTCCAGAACACGGTGCCCCACGCGCGGTTCAGCGCGTCGATCGTGCCGTAGCGCGCCTTCAGCCATTCGCGAAAACGCACGAGCGCGGCGGGCGAGTAGCTGACGACCGTCTGGTGGCAGCCGAGCTCGTTGTCGGTCTGCCAGTAGCGCACGGCCGGATGGCGGCCGTAGCGTTCGGCGACCGCCGTGCAGATGCGGCGCGACGCTTCCAGGTAGGTCGGCGACGAGAAGTCGTAGTGGCGGCGCGAACCGAACTTGCGCGGCCGGCCGTCCGCGCCGATCGCGAGGATGTCGGGGTGACGGTCGACGAGCCATTTCGGCGGCGTCGCGGTCGGCGTGCACATCACGATCTCGAGGCCGGCCGTGCCGAGCACGTCGACCGCGCGGTCGAGCCAGCCCCAGTCGTATTCGCCCGGCGTCGGCTCGATGCGGCTCCAGGCGAATTCGGCGATCCGCACCTGCGCGATGCCGAGTGCCTTCATCCGGCGGGCGTCGTCCGCCCACATCGATTCCGGCCAGTGTTCCGGGTAGTAGCAGACTCCGAGGCGCATGCCGATCCTTATGCGTAGTGGTGGACGTGAACGTCGGCGCGCGCGGGCACCGCGCGGCCGTCTTCGGTGAAGAGGTGGCAGGCCGCAGCCGGCGCATGCGCATGCACGCGCTCGCCGCTGCGCACGGCCGCGTCGCCGGGCACCTTCGCGATCAGCGGCGTGCCGTCGGGCTGGTCGAGGTGCACGTAGGTCTGCTCGCCGAGGCGTTCGACGAGCGCGACGTCGCGCGCGAGCGTCGTCGCGTCGTGCGCGGCGCCGAGCGTCAGGTGTTCGGGGCGGATGCCGAGCGTGACGGCCGCGCCGACCGCGAGCGCGGAACCGTCGCGCGGCACCGTGAAGGTTTCGCCGGACGGCACGACGGTGACGGTCGTGCGCTGCGCGTCGCAGGCGGTGACGACGGCCGGCAGGAAGTTCATCCGCGGCGAGCCGATGAAGCCGGCGACGAAGCGGCTGGCCGGATGGTGATAGAGGTCGAGCGGCGCGCCGACCTGCGCGATGCTGCCGTGCCGCGCGGTGTCGGCACCGGCGTGCAGCAGCACGATCTTGTCGGCGAGCGTCATCGCCTCGGTCTGGTCGTGCGTCACGTAGACGACGCTCGCGCGTTCGAACTGCCGGTGCAGTTTCGCGATCTCGATGCGGGTCTGGCCGCGCAAGGCCGCGTCGAGGTTCGACAGCGGTTCGTCGAACAGGAACACGCCGGGCTCGCGCACGATCGCGCGGCCGATCGCGACACGCTGCCGCTGGCCGCCGGACAGCGCCTTCGGCTTGCGCTCGAGCAGCGTGTCGAGCTGCAGGATCCGCGCGGCGTCGCGCACCTTCCGGTCGATCTCGGCCTTCGGCACGCGCGCGAGCTTCAGGCCGAACGCCATGTTCTCGTAGACCGTCATGTGCGGAAACAGCGCGTAGCTCTGGAACACCATCGCGACGCCGCGTTCGGCGGCCGGCACGTCGTCGACGCGGCGGCCGTCGATCGACAGCTCGCCGTCGCTCAGGTCCTCGAGGCCCGCGATCATCCGCAGCAGGGTCGACTTGCCGCAGCCGGACGGACCGAGGAACACGCAGAACTCGTGCGCGCCGATCTCCAGATCGACGTCGCGAATGACCGGCGCGTGCTCGCCATAGGCTTTCTGCACGCGCCGCATCGAGATGCTCGCCATTGTCTCCGCTCCATGTTCTAATGCGCTTTCGTCGATGCTTAAGCGCTTAATCATCGCGATCAAAAAAAGAGCCGATCGGGATCGCGGCCGAGTCGCGCCCGTCGTTCGGGCGGCAGGGTGTGCGGCGATAGTGCGCCGCTTCGGTGAGCGAAGCAAATACTGGATCGGCATCTCATATAGTGGGTAAAACATGGCGACACTCGATGAAGTGGCCCGCCGCGCCGGCGTGACGGCCGCGACGGTCTCGAACGTGCTGCGCAATCGCGGCCGGGTCGGCGAAGCCACCCGCGCGCGGGTGCTCGACGCCGTGCAGGCGCTCGGCTACCGGCCGCATCTGGCCGCGCGGGCGCTGGCGGAAGGGCGCGCGCCGACGGTCGCGCTGATGGTGTCGAGCATCGCGAACCCGTTCTATCCGGAGTTCGCGCTCGCGGTCGAACGCGCGGTACGGCGCAACGGGCAATTCCTGATCGTCTGCAATACGAACGAAGATCCGTTGCAGGGGCGCGCGTATCTCGACCAGATCGCCGGCACGATATCCGAGGGGATTCTCGTGACCAACGCGAATCTGCACCTGCCGGATCTGGTCGATGTCGCGCGGCGCGGCGTGCCGGTCGTGCTGTGTCTGTGGGAGCGGCCCGATGCGCCGCCCGCAGGGTTGCCGTGCGTCGCGGTGGATTTCCGCGAGGCGGGGCGGATCGCGACGCGGCATCTGGTCGAACTCGGGCACAAGTCGATTGGCGTGATCGTCGGCGGGTCGACGACCGGCGTGCAGGCGCCGCGCTACGACGGCTTCGTCGACGTGATGCGCGAAGCGGGGCTCGACGCGTCGATCGTCGCGGCCGAGCCCGATTCGATCGAAGGCGGCGTGCGTGCGGCGGGCCGGCTGCTCGACGCGTATCCCGGGCTGACCGCGCTGGTTGCAACCAACGACCTGCCGGCGATCGGCGCGCTGCACGCGGCAGCCGATCGCGGCCGGCGCGTGCCCGACGACCTGTCGATCGTCGGCATTACCGACATTCATCTGGCGAGCGATACGCGTCCGACGTTGACCACCGTCGCGATCCCGACTGCCGAGGCGGCCGGGCTCGCGGTCGAACTGCTCAACGCGTTGCGCGAGGCGGGCGGTCAGGTCGACGATGCGTCGCGGGTGCGCACGGCGCCGGTGCCGCGGCTGGTGGTGCGCGGGACGACCGGCGCGGCGCCGGGGCAGCGCACGATGGCGTAGCGACGGTCGACCCACACATCCCCTTCACTTTTCGGGTGACGAATGAAATGCCCGGTGCGTTGCCGGCGTCGCTGCTTGCGCGCGCCGCGCGGAGGGTGTGCTAGAACGAGTAGGCGAGCGACGCGAACATGCTGCGCGGCGCGCCCGGCGTGACCCACAGACTGTTGTACGAGCTGACGTAGTACGTGCGGTTGAACAGGTTGTTCAGCACGACCGACGCGCGCAACTGCTTGTTGATCTGCACGTAGCCGTTGAGCTGCACGGTCGCGTAAGCCGGCAGGTCGAAACCGTCCTGCGTGTTCGCGGTGTTGCCCGCGCGGCGGCCGACGTAGATCACGCCCGCGCCCGCGCCGGCCTTGTCGACGAGCGGCAGCGCGGTTTCGTACATCAGCAGCGCGCTGCCGCTCAGCCGCGGAATGTCGACGAGCCGTGCGCCCGCCGTCAGCACGCTGTCGTGCGTGACCTGTGCATCGACGTATGCGAGGTTGACGATGCCGCGCAAGCCGTGGCCGAGTTCGCCGTTCCATTCGAATTCGACGCCGCGGCTGCGCACTTCGCCGGCCGCCCGCGAGAATCCGGCATTCGCCGGATCGGCGGTCAGCACGTTGCGCTTGTTCACGTAGAACGCGGCGACGGTCGCGAGCCAGCGCGTGTCGGCCCATTTCACGCCGGCTTCGTAGCCGTGCGCCTTCTCCGGATCGAACGCGCGGCCGTTCGCGTCGGCGCCGTTGTTCGGCCGGAACGAATACGCGGTGTTCGCATACAGCGACAGCGCGGGGCTGGCTTCGTACACGATGCCGAGCCGCGGGCTCATTGCGGTTTGCAACTGGCTCGTCGTCACGCCCTTCAGGCGATTCTCGACCGACTGATGGAAGCGGTCCCAGCGCAGCCCGGCGAGCACTTTCCAGTGCGGCCCGAACGCCAGCGTGTCCTGCGCGTAAAGGCCCTGGCCGTCGTCGCGTTCGAGCAGGTTCGTCGCGGTGCGCGGCACGGGCGCCGGCTGACCGTAGACCGGATCGAAGATGTCGATCGCATACGGCGCGGCGGCCGTCGGCGTCGAGCGCGCGACGAACTGGTCGTAGTTGAAGCGATACGCATCGACGCCCATCACGAACGTATGGCCGATGCCGGCGGTGCGGGCCTTGCCGGCCACCTCGACGCGCCCTTGCACCTCGTTCGAGTGAAACGCGACCTGCCGGTAGCGGCGCCATAGCGTGCGCCCGTCCGGTTGCAGCGCGAACGCTTCGGACGAGCGGCCGGACAGGTCGGTGTCGCGCTGCGCGAAGCCGGCGTTGACCGACCAGTCGGCATTGAAGCGATGCTCGAGCGTGAACTGGTGGCCCGTGTTGCGCACGTCGTAGTCGCCGTCGCGCGGCTCGCCCATGAACCTCGACGCCGGCACCGCGCCGAGCTGCCCGTTGACCGCGACCACGCCGCGATCGAGCGGCGCGCGCTGGCGTGCGGCCTCGAATTCGTAGTGGAGCGTCGTGTCTGCGCCGATATCCCACGTGAACGACGGCGCGAACAGGTAGCGCTTGCTCGACACCGTGTCGCGGAAGCTGCCGTTGTCCTCGTTCATCGCGACGAAGCGGTATGCGAGCGACTTCGTGACGGGGCCAGTCGAATCGAGCGTTTCGCGCAACGCGCCGTAGCTGCCGGCCGACACGCCGATCGTGTTCGCACGCGCGAACTGCGGCTGTTTTGTCGTATAGCTGATGAGCCCGCCGGGATCGCCGCGGCCGTACAGCGCGGAGGCGGGCCCCTTGAGGACTTCCATGCGTTCGAGCGTGGCGGTGTCGCGCGGCACGCTGATTCCGCGATTCCACGAGAAGCCGTTGACGAGGTAATCGGTGCCGGACGTGTTGCCGTCGCCGGCAAAGCCGCGCACCGCGTAGTTGTCCCACAGCCCGCCGAAGTTGTTCTGCCGGGAGACGCCTGCTACCCAGTCGTACAGGTCTTCGCCGCGTGTGGCGGCCACGGTCCGAATCAGTTTCGCATCGACGCTGCTGACCGCGAACGGAATCTCCATCACGTCGGTCTCGGTGCGCGTCGCGCTCGTCGATTCGGGCGCGCGAAACGGCGCCGTCGTGCGCTGCCCCGAGATTTCGATCGCGGGCAGCGACAGTTCCTGAGCCTCGGCCGCGCTCAGCCCGGCCGTGCCGACGACGATGGCCATCGGTGCGGCCGCCCAGTTTTTCCTGCTCATACCCCGTCCTTCAGAGATTGGTCCGCGTTCGGGCACCGCGGGCCGTCTTGCGCCGGCATCCGTGTTCCAAACAGTACATTTGCGCGGCGAAATCTAATGCAAATGAGATTTATTTGCAATCGTAAGTTGACCTTGTTGCGTTCGGGGCAAAGGTCAGCGGGGAGAACGGGGGCGCCGGGCTATGTCCGGAGGGCCTGCGGGGTGATTTTTCGATTGCCGGGTGTGACGCGGCAATCACTGTTCGAACCGTGCAGGTCCTGGCTGGCGCGCGACGTCAGGAAACGATCAGCCCTTATCGGACAAGCCTCTGCGTGCCGCGGCCGCCAGACGATGCATGGGAAGTACGAATACCCGGTCGACAGGGGGGCGATCGCGTCGCGAGCCGCGTGAAGGCGGCCGGGCACGCACAAGACCGTGTCCGACCGTCGGCCGGCCACCCCCGCCTTCACCTGCGTTCACCCGCCTTCGACGAGCCGCAAGACGATGCGTCGCGCCGAATCGAGATGCGCGACGGTCATCGCGCGGGCACCGCGCGCATTGCGTTCGCGGCACGCCTGGAGGATCTCTTCGTGCTCGACCTGGAACGACGGCGTATCGGCGAGCAACGTCGCCTGCAGCCGCTCGTACCGCTCGACCTGGCTGCGCAGTTCCGCGATCGCCTTCAACTGCCGCGCGTTGCCGCAGCACGAATACAGCAGCGCATGGAATTCGCGATTCAGTTCGCCTTGCCGGCGCGACACGCTCGATTCGCCGAGCAGCCGGTGCACGAGTTCGGCGCGCGCGAGGGTTTCGTCGTCGAGCCGCTTCACGCTGCGGTAGATCGCGTCGCCTTCGAGCAGCGCGCGCATGTCGTAGATTTCCCGCACGTCGGATGCGCTCAGCATCCGCACGACCGCGCCGCGATTGCGGAAGATATCCAGCAGCCCTTCGCGTTCCAGACGCTGGATCGCCTCGCGCATCGGAATCCGGCTGATGCCGAAGCGCTCGGCGAGGTCGCGCTCGACGAGCCGCTCGCCTGCCTGCAACTCGCCGTTGATGATCATTTCCCGCAGCGATGTGGCTATTGCGTCCGCCGTGGAATCGAGTCTGGCTTCCATGCCGTTGGGCTCCTCATTTTGGAATAATGGTATACCAAATGGCATTCCGATGCCACAATGACGGCCTCACGTTCCGATATCGAAGGAGAGCGAGATGGCGCATGGCGAACACAAGTACCGCGTGGCAGTGGAGTGGACCGGCAACCGCGGAACCGGCACGTCGGGGTATCGCGAATACGGCCGCGATCACGTGATCCGCGCCGGTTCGAAGCCGGACATTCCGGGCTCGTCGGACGCGGCGTTTCGCGGCGACGCGGCGCGCTGGAATCCGGAGGACCTGCTGCTGGCGTCGGCATCGGCGTGCCACAAGCTCTGGTATCTGCATCTGTGTTCCGATGCGGGTATCCGCGTGCTCGCGTATGTCGACGACGCCGAAGGAACGATGCTCGACAGCCCCGAGCCGGGGCGCTTCACCGAAATCGTGCTGCATCCGCGCGTGACGATCCGCGCGGGCGACGATCGCGAGCTGGCCGAGCGGCTGCATCATGACGCGCATGCGAAGTGCTATGTGGCGAACTCGGTGAATTTCCCGATCCGGTGCGAGCCGGTGATCGAGTTCGCCGACGCGTGATGCATGCCGCGGGCGCCCGGAACCGCACGGCGGGCGGCGCCCCGGGCCAACCCACGATCGCGGTCGTCCGCACGGACGCCGCCCCCCGCCTCACAGCACGACCCCGTAAACCTCCCTTGCCGCCGCACGAATCGCATCCGCCATCACCTCGACAGCCGGCGAAGGCAGCCGGTCGGTGCGCGTGATGATCCCGAAATCGTCCATCCGGCAATCCATCTCCAGCGGCAGCACCGACACGATCCCGTGGCGCGCGTAGTACAGCGCGACGTCCTCCGCGAGCACCGCGATCATGTCGCTCTGCTCGATCAACTGCGTGATGAACAGCAGCGCGGCCGTCTCGACCACGTTCGCGGGCGGCGCGAGGCTCGCGCGCTGGAACACGAGTTCGAAGCGATGACGCAGCACGCTGCCGGCCGGCGGCATGACCCACGCGGCGCGCTGCACGTCGGCGAGCGACAGCGGCGCCTGTGCGAGCAGCGGATGGCCGGGCCGCACGACCGCGGCGACCGGCTCGCCGGTCAGCGGCTCGTAGCGCAGGTGCAGCTTGTCGTGTTCGGCGGACAGCCGGCCGAGCACGATATCGAGCTTGTCCTGCGCGAGGTGCTCGAGCAGCGCGTTGCTCGTGTCGATCTCGACGGACACCCGCACGTTCGCATGCGTGCCCTTCACCGCGGCGACGGCCGGCGGCACGAGCCGCAGCCCCGGCGACGTGATCGCGCCCACCGCCACATGCCCGAGCTGGCCGGCCTTCAGCGCGGCCAGCTCCTCGCGTGCCTGGTCGAGGCTGCCGAGCGCCGCGCGCGCGTGGCGGATCAGCGCGTCGCCGTACAGCGTCGGCCGCATGCCGCGCGGCAGCCGCTCGAACAGCACCGCGCCGATCGATTCCTCGAGCTCGCGCAGCAGCTTCGACGCGGCCGGCTGCGTCATGTTCAGCGCGGCCGCCGCGCGGTGAATGCTGCCTTCGTCGGCAAGCGCGACGACCAGCAGGAGCTGGCGGGTCTTCAGGCGGCTGCGGTTTCCCCACGGGCTGGCTTCGGGCATCGTACGGGTTTATATCGATATCGGAATCGATATCGTAATCGCCTAAAACGTCATTAGCGAGTTATCAAAATTCTGCCTAGACTGCGCCGGTATCCCGTCACCACAGGACTGACGATGTCGGCAACGAAACCCAGGCTGCGCTCCACCCAATGGTTCGGCACGAACGACAAGAACGGCTTCATGTACCGGAGCTGGATGAAGAACCAGGGCATCCCCGATCACGAGTTCGACGGCCGGCCGATCATCGGCATCTGCAACACGTGGTCCGAACTCACGCCGTGCAACGCGCACTTCCGCAAGCTCGCCGAGCACGTGAAGCGCGGGATCTCCGAAGCCGGCGGGTTCCCGGTCGAGTTCCCGGTGTTCTCGAACGGCGAATCGAACCTGCGGCCGTCGGCGATGCTCACGCGCAACCTCGCGTCGATGGACGTCGAGGAAGCGATCCGCGGCAACCCGATCGACGCGGTCGTGCTGCTCGCCGGCTGCGACAAGACGACCCCCGCGCTGCTGATGGGCGCGGCGAGCTGCGACGTGCCGGCGATCGTCGTGTCGGGCGGGCCGATGCTGAACGGCAAGCTCGAAGGCAGGAACATCGGCTCGGGCACGGCCGTCTGGCAACTGCACGAAGCGCTGAAGGCCGGCGAGATCGACCTGCATCACTTCCTGTCGGCCGAAGCCGGCATGTCGCGCTCGGCAGGCACCTGCAACACGATGGGCACCGCGTCGACGATGGCGTGCATGGCCGAGGCGCTCGGCGTCGCGCTGCCGCACAACGCGGCGATTCCGGCGGTCGATTCGCGCCGCTACGTGCTCGCGCACATGTCCGGCATCCGCATCGTCGAGATGGCGCTCGACGGGCTCGTGCTGTCGAAGATCCTGACGCGCGCCGCGTTCGAGAACGCGATCCGCGCGAACGCGGCGATCGGCGGCTCGACCAATGCGGTGATCCACCTGAAGGCGATCGCGGGCCGCATCGGCGTACCGCTCGAACTCGAGGACTGGATGCGCGTCGGCCGCGACACGCCGACGATCGTCGACCTGATGCCGTCCGGGCGCTTCCTGATGGAGGAGTTCTATTACGCGGGCGGCCTGCCGGCCGTGCTGCGCCGGCTCGGCGAAGGCGGGCTGCTGCCGCACCCGGACGCGCTGACGGTGAACGGCAAGTCGCTGTGGGACAACGTGCGCGAAGCGCCGAACTACGACGACGAGGTGATCCGCCCGCTCGACCGGCCGCTGATCGCGGACGGCGGGATCTGCATCCTGCGCGGCAATCTGGCGCCGCGCGGCGCGGTGCTGAAGCCGTCGGCGGCGAGCCCCGAGCTGCTGAAGCATCGCGGCCGCGCGGTGGTGTTCGAGAACCTCGATCACTACAAGGCGACGATCGGCGACGAAGCGCTCGACGTCGATGCCAGCTCGGTGCTGGTGCTGAAGAACTGCGGGCCGCGCGGTTATCCGGGGATGGCCGAGGTCGGCAACATGGGGTTGCCGCCGAAGCTGCTGCGCCAGGGCGTGAAGGACATGGTGCGAATCTCGGACGCGCGGATGAGCGGCACCGCGTACGGCACGGTCGTGCTGCACGTCGCGCCGGAAGCGGCCGCGGGCGGGCCGCTGGCCGCCGTGCGCAACGGCGACTGGATCGAGCTCGACTGCGAGGCCGGCACGCTGCATCTGGACATTCCGGATGACGAACTGCAGCGCCGCCTGTCGGACGTCGATCCGACCGCGGCGCCGGGCGTGGCCGGGCAGCTCGGCAAGGGCGGCTATGCGCGGCTGTATATCGATCACGTGCTGCAGGCGGACGAGGGGTGCGATCTCGACTTCCTGGTCGGCACGCGCGGCGCGGACGTGCCGAGCCATTCGCATTGAGCGGCAGGCAGGCGTGGCGCGGGCAACGGCCCGCGCCACGCGAAGTGGTGATGTGAAACCGTGAACGCTTGAGGGCCTCGCCTCGAGGCCGATGCAGGACCCGACCATGACATCGAGCAGCACGCCGCGTTATCGCGGCATCTTCCCCGTCGTCCCGACGACGTTTTCCGAGACCGGCGAGCTCGACCTCGCGAGCCAGAAGCGCGCGGTCGACTTCATGATCGACGCGGGCTCGAACGGGCTGTGCATCCTCGCGAACTTCTCCGAGCAGTTCGCGATCACCGACGACGAACGCGACGTGCTCACGCGCACGATCCTCGAACACGTCGCCGGCCGCGTGCCGGTGATCGTCACGACGTCGCACTACGGCACGCAGGTATGCGCGGCGCGCAGCCTGCGTGCGCAGCAGCTCGGCGCGGCGATGGTGATGGCGATGCCGCCGTATCACGGCGCGACGTTCCGCGTGCCCGAAGCACGGATCTTCGATTTCTATGCGCGCGTGTCGGATGCGATCGACATCCCGATCATGATCCAGGATGCGCCCGCGAGCGGCACCGTGCTGTCCGCGCCGTTCCTCGCGCGAATGGCGCGCGAGATCGAGCAGGTCGCGTACTTCAAGATCGAGACGCCGGGTGCGGCGAACAAGCTGCGCGAGCTGATCCGGCTTGGCGGCGACGCGATCGAAGGGCCGTGGGACGGCGAGGAGGCGATCACGCTGCTCGCCGACCTGCATGCCGGCGCGACCGGCGCGATGACGGGCGGCGGCTTTCCGGACGGCATCCGGCCGATCCTCGAAGCGTTCCGCGCAGGGCGGCACGACGACGCGTTCGCGCGCTATCAGACCTGGCTGCCGCTGATCAATCACGAGAACCGCCAGTCCGGGATCCTCACCGCGAAGGCGCTGATGCGCGAAGGCGGCGTGATCGCGTGCGAGCGGCCGCGGCATCCGATGCCGGAACTGCATCCGGACACGCGCGCGGAGCTGATCGCGATCGCGCGCCGGCTCGATCCGCTCGTGCTGCGCTGGGCGCGCTGAGCGCGTGGCGAAGGAGGAACGCAGATGAGCAAGGAGATTTCGCTGGGCGTGATCGGGATCGGCAAGATCGCGCGCGACCAGCATTTGCCGGCGATCGCCGCCGAACCGGGCTTCGTGCTGACCGCGTGCGCGAGCCGTCATGCGGAAGTCAGCGGCGTGCGCAACTACCCGGACCTGGGCGCGCTGCTGGCCGCCGAGCCCGAGCTCGACGCGGTGTCGCTGTGCGCGCCGCCGCAGGTGCGCTACGCGCAGGCCCGCGCCGCGCTCGAAGCCGGCAAGCACGTGATGCTCGAGAAGCCGCCGGGCGCGACGCTCGGCGAGGTGGCCGCGCTGGACGCGCTCGCGCGCGAACGCGGCCTCACGCTGTTCGCGACCTGGCATTCGCGCTGCGCGAGCGCGGTGGAACCGGCGCGCGCGTGGCTCGCGACACGCACGATCCGCGCGGTGCAGGTGCGCTGGAAGGAAGACGTGCGGCGCTGGCATCCGGGGCAGCAGTGGATCTGGGAGCCGGGCGGCCTCGGCGTGTTCGATCCCGGCATCAACGCCCTGTCGATCGTCACGCGGATCCTGCCGCGCGAGCTCGTGCTGCGCGAGGCGACGCTCTACGTGCCGAGCGACGCGCAAATGCCGATCGCGGCCGAACTCGATTGCGCCGATACGGACGGCGTGCCGGTGCGGGCGGAATTCGACTGGCGGCACGGCCCCGTCGAGCAATGGGAGATCGCGGTCGACACGTCGGACGGCGTGCTCGCGATCAGCCGCGGCGGCGCGCAGTTGTCGATCGGCGGCGCGCCGGTCGAGATCGGGCCGCAGCGCGAGTATCCGGCGCTGTATGCGCACTTCCGCGCGCTGATCGCGCGTGGCGAAAGCGACGTCGACGTGCGGCCGTTGCGGCTCGTCGCCGACGCATTCCTGTTCGGGCGGCGCGTCGGGACCGACGCGTTCGGCCGCTGACGCCGTGCCGGCGCGCGCCACCGCGCGCGCGACCGGGCCCGACGGATGTTGAAGACCCAAGCCAATACAAGGAGACACCGCATGAACCGCACGACTCACACGATTCGCCGACACACCCTGCGCGCGCTGCTGGCCGCGCTCTGCATCGCGCCGCTCGGGATGCAGGGCGCCGCGCACGCCGACGCGCCGCTGAAGATCGGCTTCCTGGTGAAGATGCCCGAGCAGGCATGGTTCATCAACGAACAGAACGCGGCGTCCGCGCTCGGCCAGAAGGAGAACTTCTCGGTCGTGAAGATCGGCACGCCGGACGGCGAGAAGGTGCTCGCCGCGATCGACAACCTCGGCTCGCAAGGCGCGCAGGGATTCGTGATCTGCGCACCCGACGTGCGCCTCGGGCCGGCGATCGCGTCGCGCGCGAAGCGCTACAACATGAAGTTCGTGACGGTCGACGACCAGCTCGTCGACTCGACCGGCAAGCCGCTCACGAACGTGCCGCACCTCGGGATGTCGGCGACCAAGATCGGCAACCAGGTCGGCCAGGCGATTTCCGACGAGATGAAGCGGCGCGGCTGGAAGCCGGAGGAAGTCGGCGCGCTGCGCGTCACCAACTACGAGCTGCCGACCGCGAAGCTGCGCACCGACGGCGCGACGCAGGCGCTGCTCGCGAACGGCTTCCGCCAGGACAACATCTTCGACGCGCCGCAGAAGACGACCGATGACGAAGGCGGCTTCAGCGCGGCCGCGCCCGTGCTCGCGCGTCATCCGAACATCAAGAAGTGGGTGGTCTACGCGCTGAACGAGGAAACCGTGCTGGGCGCGGTACGCGCGACCGAACAGCTGCACATCCCGGCCGCGGACGTGATCGGCGTCGGCATCAACGGCGCGGGCGAGGCGTTCGCCGAATTCCAGAAGAAGGAGCCGACCGGCTTCTACGGGACGATTGCGGTCAGCTCGACGAACCACGGCAAGGACAGCACGCAGAACCTCGTCGACTGGATCCGCAACGGCAAGACGCCGCCGGCCGACACGCAGACGAGCGGCAAGCTGATGACGCGCGCGAACTGGCAGGCCGTGCGCGCCGAGCTGGGCATCTGAGCGTGCGGGGCGACGACGCGATGACGATGCAGACGATGCAGACGATCACGGCGGTGTCCGGCAACGACGCGGCCACGCGCGGCGCCACTGCGCCGCCGCCCGGCGACGCGCTGCTCGCGCTCGACGGCATCACGGTGACGTTCCCGGGCGTGCGCGCGCTCGACGCCGTGTCGCTGTCGGTGCGCGCGGGCGAAGTACACGGGCTGATGGGCGAGAACGGCGCGGGCAAGTCGACGCTGCTGAAGGTGCTGTCCGGCGTGAATCAGCCGCAGGCCGGCACGCTGACGCTGAACGGCACGGTGCAGCGCTTCGCGTCGACGCGCGCCGCGCTCGAGGCCGGCATCGCGATCATCTACCAGGAGCTGCACCTGGTACCCGAGCTGACGGTCGCGGAGAACCTGATGCTCGGGCAGTTGCCGAGCCGGCTCGGCGTGGTCGACGAGCGCGCGCTTGCCGTGCGCGCGCTCGATGCGCTGGAGCGGCTCGGCGAGCACATCGATCCGGACATCCCGGTGAAGTACCTGTCGATCGGCCAGCGCCAGATGATCGAGATCGGCAAGGCGCTGATGCGCGACGCGCGCGTGATCGCGTTCGACGAGCCGACGAGTTCGCTGTCCGCGCGCGAGACGACGCAGCTGTTCCGCATCATCCGTGCGCTGCGCGCCGAGGGCCGCGCGATCATCTACGTCACGCACCGGATGGAGGAAGTCGACGCGCTGTGCGATCGCGTGACGGTGTTCCGCGACGGCCGCCGGATCGAGACGTTCGATTCGGTCGCCGAGCTCGACCGCGACCGGCTGATCGGCTGCATGGTCGGTCGCTCGATCGAGGACGTGTACGGCTACCGGCCGCGCGCGGCCGGCGACGTGCTGATCGAGGCGAAGGGGCTCATCGGGCCCGGCCTGTCCGAACCGGTGTCGTTCGCCGCGCGGCGCGGCGAGATCGTCGGCTTCTTCGGGCTGGTCGGCGCGGGCCGCTCGGAGCTGATGAAGCTGCTGTACGGCGCGGCGCGCCCGAGCGGCGGGCACGTGGAGCTGGGCGGCAAGCGCGTGGCGTTCGCGAGCCCGCGCCAGGCGGTGCGCGCGGGCATCGCGCTGTGCCCGGAAGACCGCAAGCAGGAAGGCATCGTCGCGATCGCGTCGGTGGCCGACAACCTGAACATCAGCGCGCGCCGTCATTTCAGCCCGGCGCGCATGCTGCTCGACGCGCGGCGCGAACGCGAACTCGCGCAACGCTACATCGAGCGGCTCGCGATCAAGACCCGCGACGGCGACACGCCGATCGGCGCGCTGTCGGGCGGCAACCAGCAGAAGGTCGTGCTCGCGCGCTGGCTGGCCGAGCGCATCGACGTGTTCCTGATGGACGAGCCGACCCGCGGCATCGACGTCGGCGCGCGCGCGGAAATCTACAACCTGTTCTACGAACTCGCGGAAGCGGGCCGCACGGTGATCATCGTATCGAGCGATCTGGCCGAGGTGATCGGCGTGTCGGACCGCATCATCGTGATGAAGGAAGGACGGATCGCGGGCGAGGTGACGAAGGCGCAGGCGACGCCCGACGCGCTGATCAAGCTCGCGCTGCCGCGCTAGCGGCCCGCAGTCAACCGGAAAGCAAACGTTATGAGCCAGGCAATGCAACCCCAACGCACTTCCCCGTCCCCGGATGCCACGGCCGCGCCCGCGCGAGCGCGCGGCGGCGTGTGGCAACTGATCAACCGCTCCGGCATCGTGATGGTATTTCTCGTGCTGTTCGCGACGCTGTCGCTGACCGTGCCGGACTTCCTCACGCCGCGCAACATCCAGGGCCTGCTGCTGTCCGTCACGCTGATCGGCTCGATCGCGGTGACGATGATGTTCGTGCTCGCGCTCGGCGAAGTCGACCTGTCGGTCGCGTCGATCGTCGCGTTCTCGGGCGTCGTCGCGTCGACGCTGATCACCGCGACGCACAGCGTCGTGCTCGGCATCGCGGCCGGCGTGCTCGCGGGCGGTGCGGTCGGGCTCGTGAACGGCGTGCTGATCGCGCGCTGGCGGATCAACTCGCTGATCGTCACGCTCGCGATGATGGAAGTCGTGCGCGGGCTCGCGTTCATCACGTCGAACGGCGACGCGGTGATGATCTCCGAGGAGCGCTTCTTCGATCTCGGCGGCGGCTCGTTCCTCGGCATCTCGTATCCGATCTGGAGCAACATCGTCGGCTTCGTCGTGTTCGGCTTCCTGCTGCGCAAGACTGTGTTCGGCAAGAACGTGCTGGCGGTCGGCGGCAACGGCGAGGCCGCGCTGCTCGCGGGGCTGCCCGTGATGCGCATCAAGATCACGGTGTTCGTGCTGCAGGGCCTCGTGACCGGCTTCGCCGGCGTGATGCTCGCGTCGCGGATGAGCCTCGGCGACCCGAAGACGTCGGTCGGCCTCGAGCTCGGCGTGATTTCCGCGTGCGTGCTCGGCGGCGTGTCGCTGACGGGCGGCGTCGCGACGATCTCCGGCGTGCTGGTCGGCGTGCTGATCATGGGTTCCGTGCAGGACGCGATGAGCCTGCTGAACGTGCCGACCTTTTACCAATATCTGATACGCGGCGGAATTCTGTTGCTCGCGGTGCTGTTCGACCAGTATCGTCGCAACCAGCGGCGCGCGATGAAGATCTGACCCTGACGGACGCGCGGCCGCCTGCGAATGCGACGAATATCGGGAGACGGCATGCAACAGATTCATCCGGGCGCGGCGGCGCTGCTCGTGGACAGCCGCAACATGCTCGGCGAAGGCGCGACGTGGTGCGACGCGGCGCACGCGCTGTACTGGACGGACATCGAAGGCGCGCGGCTGTGGCGCTGCCGCGCGGACGGCTCGGACCTCGCGCAGTGGCCGATGCCGGAACGGCTCGCGTGCTTCGCGCTCACGCACGATCCCGACGTGCTGCTGGTCGGGCTCGCGACGCATCTCGCGTTCTTCGATCTGCGCAGCGGCAGGTTCACGCGGATCGTCGACGTCGAACCCGATCTGCCGACGCGGCTGAACGACGGCCGCTGCGATCCGTTCGGCGCGTTCGTGTTCGGGATGAAGGACGAAGGCGGTGACCCGCCGCGCGCGGTCGGCGGGTTCTACCGGCTCAATCCGGACCTCACGCTCGAACGGCTTGCGCTGCCGGCGGCCGCGATCGCGAACAGTATCGCGTTCTCGCCGGACGGCGCGAAGATGACCTTCTGCGATTCGATGGTGCGCGAGATTCTCGTCTGCGACTACCGCGCCGGCGGCGACGTGGCCAACGTGCGCGCATTCGCGCGGCTGACCGATGCGGACGGCGACCCGGACGGCTCGACGATGGATCGCGACGGCGGGCTGTGGAACGCGCAGTGGGGCGGCCGGCGCGTGGTGCGTTATGGGCCGGACGGGGGCGAGACGGATCGCGTCGAGGTGCCGACCGCGCAGCCGAGCTGCGTCGCGCTCGATGGCGAAGGCCGGCTGTACGTGACGAGCGCGCGTGTCGGGTTGAGCGATGATGCGCTGGCGAGCGATGCCGGCGCCGGCGGTGTGTTTGTCGTGCAGACGCGGTATGCGGGGTTGCCGACCGCGCGATTCGCTGGTGCGGGCGTATCGCGCGACTGATCGCGGACCGGACGACATCGATCGCTCGCCGCCGACGCGGCGGGCGTCGCGCTGCGGTTCGCATTCGGCCGCAAGCACGCAAGTGTGCGAGCGCGCAGGCCGTGCAGGCACTCAGCCCCTCAACCGCTCGATCCCCTCCCATCCTGTTCACCCCCCGCCCTGCTGGTAAGATGGCCCGCAATTCCATCCCGCCCGCACCATGAGTTCCGCACCGACCAAGCCCGCGAATCCGAAGAACGCCGCGAAAAACGCCGCGAAGAACGCCGCCCGTGCGACGGGCGACAAGCCGAAGGCGCGCGTGCAACAGCGCCTGACCTACGTGATCGGCGGTCTCGACCGGCTGCTGCGCCGTCACATGACCGACGCGCTCGCGCCGCTCGGCATCACGCTCGCGCAATACACCGCGCTGTCGGTGCTCGAGGCGCGCGGCGCGTCGTCCAACGCGCAACTGGCCGAGCGTTCGTGGATCACGCCGCAATCGGCGAACGAGGTGATGAGCGTGATGGCCGCGCGTGGTTTCGTCACGCGCGAAGCCGACCCGTCGCACGGCCGCATCATCCTGCTGACGCTGACCGACGAAGGCGCAGCGATGCTGCGCGAATGCGAAGCCGTGCTGCGCCCGCTCGAGGCACGCATGCTCGGCGACATCTCCGCCGACGACGTCGCGCACGTGCAGCGCGCGCTCGAACTGTTCTCGCGCAACCTGCGCGGCTGACCTCGTTCCACGATCTTCCCGCGACGCGGGTCCGGGCCGTTCCGCCCGCGTTCGCTTCGCAAGCGCCCTCGACGGTCGCCCGACCGTTCCCCGATTCTTCCGTGGTTTCCCCGCTTTCCGCTCCGGGTTTACACCGGCACCCGTCGCGCTTGCAATATCAGGTAGCCTGATATTAAATGAAGCCGTCCGCAGCAGGAATGCTGCGCACCGAATCGCACCGGAACGAACGACAGGAACCGACATGAGCAAGTACGACAATCGCTGGCAGACCGTGAAAGTGAACGTGGAGGCCGGCATCGCGTGGGTCACGCTGAACCGCCCCGAGAAGCGCAATGCGATGAGCCCGACGCTGAACCGGGAGATGCTGGAGGTCCTCGACGCGGTCGAATTCGACGACGAGGCGAGCGTGCTGGTGCTGACCGGCGCGGGCGCCGCGTGGACGGCCGGCATGGATCTGAAGGAATATTTCCGCGAGATCGACGGCGGCTCCGACGCGCTGCAGGAAAAGGTGCGCCGCGACGCATCGGAATGGCAGTGGCGCCGCCTGCGGATGTACAACAAGCCGACGATCGCGATGGTGAACGGCTGGTGCTTCGGCGGCGGGTTCTCGCCGCTCGTCGCGTGCGACCTCGCGATCGCCGCGGACGAAGCGGTGTTCGGGCTGTCGGAGATCAACTGGGGCATCCCGCCGGGCAACCTCGTCAGCAAGGCGATGGCCGACACGGTCGGGCATCGTCGTGCGCTGCACTACATCATGACCGGCGACACGTTCACCGGCGTGGACGCGGCGGAGATGGGCCTCGTGAACAGCAGCGTGCCGCTGGCCGGCCTGCGCGATGCGACGATCGCGCTCGCCGCGCGGCTGATGGACAAGAACCCGGTCGTGCTGCGCGCGGCGAAGCACGGCTTCAAGCGTTCGCGTGAGCTCACGTGGGAGCAGTGCGAGGATTACCTGTATGCGAAGCTCGACCAGGCGCAGTTGCGCGATCCGGAGCGCGGCCGCGAGCAGGGGTTGAAGCAGTTCCTCGACGACAAGACGATCAAGCCGGGCCTGCAGGCATACAAGCGCTGATACGAGCGCCGACGAACCGCCCACGCAACCGCAAGAGACAGGCAAGGCAGGAGACGACATGACCGACAGACGGATGCTGATCGCCGGCGAGTGGTGCGCCGCCCGCGACGGCAGAACCTTCGACCGATTCAACCCCGCGACCGGCGCGCTCGCGTCGCGCGCGCCGGCCGCCGGCGTGGCCGACGCCGACGCGGCGATCGACGCCGCGCACCGCGCGTTCCCCGCGTGGGCGGCGCTCGCGCCGACCGAGCGGCGCCGCCGGCTGCTGAAGGCGGCGGACCTGATGGACGCGCGCATCGACGAGTTCATCGCGGCCGGCGTCGCGGAAACCGGCGCGACGCCCGGCTGGCTCGGCTTCAACGTGACGCTCGCGGCGAACATGCTGCGCGAGGCCGCGTCGATGACGACGCAGATCGACGGCGACGTGATCCCGTCCGACGTGCCCGGCAATCTCGCGCTCGCGATGCGCGTGCCGTGCGGCGTGGTGCTCGGCATCGCGCCGTGGAACGCGCCGGTGATCCTCGGCACGCGTGCGCTCGCGATGCCGCTCGCGTGCGGCAACACGGTCGTGCTGAAGGCATCCGAAGCCTGCCCGGGCGTGCACGCGCTGATCGGCGGCGTGCTGGATGATGCGGGGCTTGGCGCCGGCGTTGTCAACGTGATCACGCACGCGGCCGCCGACGCCCCCGAACTCGTCGAGCGGATGATCGCGCATCCGCACGTGAAGCGGATCAACTTCACCGGGTCGACGCACGTCGGGCGCATCATCGCGCGCCACGCGGCCGCACACCTGAAACCCGTGCTGCTCGAGTTGGGCGGCAAGGCGCCGGTGCTCGTGCTCGACGATGCCGATCTCGATGCGGCCGTCGACGCGATCGCGTTCGGCGCGTTCTTCAACCAGGGGCAGATCTGCATGTCGACCGAGCGCGTGATCGCCGCGCGGCCAATCGCCGATGCGCTCGTCGAACGGCTGACCGCAAAGGCGCGCGCGCTGGTCGCCGGCGATCCGCTGGCCGGCCACGCGCTCGGCACGATGGTCGATGCGGCGGCCGCCGCGCGTGCCGCGTCGCTCGTGGAGGATGCGCGCGCGCACGGCGCACGCCTGCCGCTCGGCTGCCGGATCGAGGGCGCGACGATGCAGCCCGCGATCGTCGACGGCGTCACGTGCGACATGCGGCTCTATCGCGAGGAATCGTTCGCGCCGGTGGTGGCGATTCTGCGCGCTGACAGCGACGACGAAGCGGTTGCGCTTGCGAACGACAGCGAGTTCGGGCTGTCGGCGAGCGTGTTCAGTCGCGATATCGCGCGCGCGATGGCGGTCGCGCGCCGGATCGAATCGGGGATCTGCCACATCAACGGACCGACCGTGCACGACGAGGCGCAGATGCCGTTCGGCGGCACGAAGGCGAGCGGCTACGGCCGCTTCGGCAGCCGTGCGTCGATCGCGGAATTCACCGAGTTGCGCTGGATCACCGTGCAGACCACACCGCGTCACTACCCGATTTGACGTCCTCCGCTGCCTAACGGCAGAGGATTCCCACACCTGGCGATGCACGTCCGCATCGGAGAATGTTCAGCGCAGCGTTGATATCACGATCATGCACGACACCGCAGTCACTGCAAGCCCACTCTCTTATTCTCAGCCCCGCGATACCTTTCGGCCGCGTCGTGCTGTCTTTCGACCCGCAAGACGAACAGGACTGGGTAGAACCGCTTTCGTCGACTTCCTCGAACGTGGCTCCGTGCGCGATCGCTTTGTAACGAAGCCTGCTCCGGAAGGACGACCAGGATGCGTCGTAGACGCTCTTCGCCATCCTGGTTCTGGCAAGTTTGACGGCAGATACGTTGCCGACCGCGATGTAATCGAAACGCCGCACCAGATCGAGCGCGAGCTTATGCTGGAAATCGGCACGGGCATTCGCGACCTTGGCGTGCAGCTTCGCGATATGCCGCTTGTGCTTTCGCGCCCGCTGCGCTTTCGCCAGCCTTTCCGCCGCTCGTCGACCGAACTGGTCATTGAGCAGCTTCTCGCCGGTCGAAAGTGTAGCGAAGTCGTTCAGGCCGAGATCGATGCCGACGCCGGAACGAATCGGGCGAGCCTGAACATCGTGCATTTCGATCACGATGTTGAGAAACCAGTTGCCACGCGCATCCTGTGCAAAGTTGGTTCCGTCCTTGATCTTGCCTTCGGGAAGCGGGCGGCTGTTGAACACGCGAAACGTGTTGCCGGAGAAACGAAACGCGTCGCCTTCGCGCTTCAGGTCCCGGCCCTTCAGCGGCACCCAGCCAAGAGACTTTTTGCCCCGATAGCGCAAGTAATGTCGCCGGTGCTGACTACGCGACTTCGCGTATTGCTCGCACGTAGCGTTGACCGTGCCGGAGTGGATGCCAAGCGCCTTGCTGCTCCCTGTCGTCAGCACGTTCAGATCGAAGCCTGTCGGCCACTTCTTGCTCCACTTGAGCGCGTGCTTCTGCGTGTCATTGCAGAAGTTCCAGACGTAGTTCACCGCACGGCTCTGCTTGTTGAGCAGTCCGTTGAGCGACTTCACCCGGTAGCGGTAGACAAGAACCATACCGGTGATCCTAACCCGAGGAAGAAGCTGTCTGTCAACGGTATGCCTTTCTTCCAAGCAATATCCCCCGAAGGCCCCCCCCTTGAGGGAAACGGCGAGACTATTCGGAGACACGGATGAATGTAGCGAAACCTCCGGGCGAAAACGCACACGACACGGGCGCCGTACGCTATCGCGCGGCGGCCGTCGCGGTCGGTGCGGCCGAGATCCGTCGCGCGGAGAACGGCGCGTGGTATCTGCGCTCACGCGAACCGCTCGGCGATTACCCGACGCGCCTGACCGATTGCCTCGTGCGCGGCGCGCACGCGCATCCCGACCGCGTGCTGGCCGCGCGGCGCGGCGCGGACGGCCGCTGGATCGAGCTCACCTACGCGCAGATGCTCGAACGCGCCCGCGCGCTCGGCCAGGGCCTCGTCGATCTCGGACTGTCGGTCGAGCGTCCGCTCGCGGTGCTGTCCGGCAACGATCTCGAGCATCTGCAGCTGATGTTCGCGGCGATGCTGGCCGGCGTGCCGTACTCGCCGATCTCGCCCGCGTATTCGCTGGTGTCGACCGACTACGGCAAGCTGCGTCACACGCTCGGCGTGCTGCGGCCGGGCGCGGTGTTCGTCGCGGAACGCGCGCCGTTCGCGCGCGCGCTCGACGCGACGCTGCCGGCCGATGCGGCGCTGATCGTCGCGAACGATGCCGATGCGGACGCAGGCTCGAACGCGGACGCAAAGGGCCGCACGGTGCCGCTGTCGCGCCTCCTCGCCACCGTCCCGCGCACGATCGACGACATCCATGCGGCGGTCGGCCCCGACCATCTCGCGAAGATCCTGTTCACCTCCGGCTCGACGAAGCTGCCGAAGGCCGTGCCGACCACGCACCGGATGCTGTGCAGCAACCAGCAGATGCTGCGCCAGACGATGCCCGAGCTGACGCGCGAGCCGCCGGTGCTGGTCGACTGGCTGCCGTGGAATCACACGTTCGGCGGCAGTCACAACCTCGGCATCGCGCTGTACAACGGCGGCACGCTGTACATCGACGACGGCCGCCCGGTGCCGGGCCGCTTCGACGAAACCGTGCGCAACCTGCGCGAGATCGCGCCGACGATCTACTTCAACGTGCCGAAGGGCTGGGAAGAGCTGACCGCCGCGCTCGAACGCGATGCCGAACTGCGCGCCACGTTCTTCTCGCGCGTGAAGCTGTATTTCTTCGGCGGCGCGGGGCTGTCGCAGGCCGCGTGGGACCGGCTCGACCGCGTGACCGACGCGCATTGCGGCGAGCGCATCCGGATCATGGCCGGCCTCGGGATGACGGAGGCGTCGCCGTCGTGCCTGTTCACGACGGGGCCGCTGATGTGTGCCGGCTACATCGGTCTGCCCGCCCCCGGCTGCGACGCGAAGCTCGTGCCGTGCGGCGGCAAGCTCGAACTGCGCTTCAAGGGGCCGAACGTGATGCGCGGCTACTGGCACGCGGACGTCGATTCGCGCGACGTGTTCGACGACGAAGGCTATTACCGCAGCGGGGACGCGGGCGTCTTTGCCGATCCGGCGCGGCCGGAACTCGGGCTGCTGTTCGACGGCCGGCTCACCGAGGATTTCAAGCTGAGCAGCGGTACCTTCGTCAGCGTCGGGCCGCTGCGCGCGAACGCGGTGTCGAGCGGCGCGCCATACGTGCAGGACGTGGTCGTCACCGGGATCAATCGCGACGACATCGGTTTGCTGGTGTTTCCGCGCGTCGACGCGTGCCGTGCGCTGGCAGGGCTCGCTGCCGACGCGTCCGTGCCCGACGTGCTGCGCGTGCCGGCCGTGCGCGCGGCGTTCTCGGCGTGGCTCGTCGCGCTGAACCGGCATGCGAGCGGCGGCTCGACGTTCGTCGCGCGCATCCGGTTGATGGACACGCCGCCGTCGCTCGATCTCGGCGAAGTGACCGACAAGGGTTCGCTGAACCAGGCTGCCGTGCAGAAGCATCGCGCGGCGACGATCGACGCGCTCTACGACCCGGCGCGGCGCGATCCCGACGTGATTTACGCGTAACCGGAAGCAGGCAGGTAGCAGCAGGCGTAACGACCGGCCGGCCACGTGACCGGCAGGCATTCTTGCGGCCATTGAATCAGGCTTCCTGATAATAACGGCCGTTCAGACGACACCTCGCGCGCCGCCGCTGGCCGGCGGCGGCGCGCGGCGGCCGTTGCAGGGCCGCCGACTACAAGACATGGGACTGGAGACAGGATGAACACTTACGTTGCCGAAAAACCCGCGGTTGCGACCACGCTCGCGCTGTGTTTCGCGATCGCATTGCTCGAGGGGCTCGACCTGCAGTCGGTCGGCGTCGCCGCGCCGCGCATGGCGCGCGAATTCGGGTTGAGCGTGTCGCAGATGGGGCTCGCGTTCAGCGCGGGCACGTTCGGCCTGCTGCCGGGCGCGATGCTCGGCGGCTGGCTGGCCGACCGGATCGGCCGCAAGCACGTGCTGATCGCGTCGGTCTGCCTGTTCGGGCTGCTGTCGATCGCGACCGCGCAGGTATCGAGCTTCGCGATGCTGGTCGCCGTTCGCGCACTGACCGGCCTCGGCCTTGGCGGTGCGATGCCGAACCTCATTGCGTTGTCGTCCGAAGCGGTCGACGCACGCTCGCGCAGCAGCGCGGTGGCCGTGATGTACTGCGGGATCCCGTTCGGCGGCGTGATCGCGTCGCTGCTCGGCGTGCTGCTGGCCGGCGACGCCGAATGGCGGCACATCTTCTACGTCGGCGGCGTCGGGCCGCTGCTGCTCGCGCCGGTGCTGCTCGCGCTGCTGCCGGAATCGCGTGCGTTCCTCGACGTCAGCGCGTCGGGCGCGGCGCGCCCGGGTGTCGCGCAGACGCTGTTCGGCGGCTCGCGCACCGGCACGACGCTCGCGCTGTGGCTCAGCTACTTCTGCACGCTGATCGTGCTGTATTTCCTGCTGAACTGGCTGCCGTCGCTGATGGCCGCGAAGGGGCTCGCACGCAGCCAGGCCGGGATCGTGCAGATCTTCTTCAACATCGGCAGCGGCCTCGGCGTGCTCGGCATCGGGATGTCGATGGACCGCTTGCGCCCGTCGCGTGTGGTCGGCGGCATGTATGCGGGGATCGTGCTGTCGCTCGCGGCGCTGGCGGTTGCGCCCGGACTCGTGTGGCTGTCGGCCGCGGCGTTCGCGGCGGGGATGTTCGTGGTCGGCGGCCAGTCGGTGCTGTATGCGCTGGCGGCGATCTACTACCCGACCGCGATGCGCGGTACCGGCGTCGGCTCCGCCGTCGCCGTCGGCCGGCTCGGCTCGGTGGTCGGGCCGCTCGCCGCCGCCGAATTGCTCGCGATGGGCCGCAGCGCGTCGGTCGTGATCGGCGCGAGCATCCCGGTCACGCTCGTCGCCGCCGTCGCCGCGCTGGTGCTGATTCGGCGCCCGCAGGCGCACGACTGACTTTTTCCTCTTTCAACCACGAGCGCCGGTAGAGCGCGATTTCGACGCAGGTCTGGAGACGATCGACATGAAGTACACCAAAGCTTTGCTGGCGGCCGGCGCATGCGCGCTCGCCGCGACCGGCGCGCACGCGCAGTCGAGCGTGACGTTATACGGGATCATCGATACGGGCGTCGAGTTCGTGTCGCACGCGAACGCGGCCGGCGACCACGTCGTGCGCATGCCGGGCGTGACGGGCGAACTGCCGTCGCGCTGGGGACTGCGCGGCACCGAGGATCTCGGCGGCGGCTACCAGGCGGTGTTCACGCTCGAAAGCGGCTTCAACGTGCGCGGCGGCGATCTCGGCCAGGGCGGCCGGCTGTTCGGGCGGCAGGCGTTCGTCGGGCTGAAGAGCGGCTTCGGCACGCTCGCGTTCGGGCGCCAGTACACGATGACCTATCTCGCGCTGCAGGGCGCCGACATCATCGGCCCCGACATCTACGGGCTCGGCTCGCTCGACGCGTACGTGCCGAACGGTCGCGCCGACAACGCGGTGACCTACGTCGGCACGTATCGCGGCGTGACGCTCGGCGCCGCGTATTCGTTCGGCCGCGACGGCGCGGGCACCGGCAACTCGCCGGGGCAGGGCACGTGCGCGGGGCAGGTGCCGGGCGATGCCGTCCAGTGCCGCAACTGGTCGGTGATGCTCAAGTACGACAGCGCGTATTTCGGTGCGGCGGCGTCGTACGAGGAGCAGCGCGGCGGCACCGGCGCGGCCGCGAACTTCTTCGACGGCATCGCGCCGGTCGCCTTCACGAGCAGCGGCGGCAAGGACGCGCGCACGCACGTGAGCGCGTATGCGCAGGCGGCCGGCGCGCGGATCGGCGCGGGCTGGATCGGGCGGCGCGTGTCGACCGGTTCGCCAGCCGCGGCCGGCGCGCATTCGGACCTGTTCTTCGTCGGCGCGTCGTATGCGGTAAAGCCCGATTTCGTCGTCGACGGCGAAGGCTACCGGATCGTCAACAGCGCGCACGACACGCGCGCGACGATGGCCACGCTGCGCGCGACCTATCTGCTGACCAAGCGCACGGCCGTCTACGCGCAATCGTCGTATCTGTGGAACAGCGCGCACGCGCGCTACGCGGTCAGCGGCGGCGGGGCCGGCACGACGCCCGGCGCAGGGATGGGGCAGCTCGGCGCGATGGTCGGCGTCCGGCACATGTTCTGATCCGGCAGCCTGACGAACGGGAGACATCTTGAACATGAAATCTGCATTCCTCTGTATTGCGCCGTTGTCCGCGGCCATGCTCGCCGGTTGCGGCGGTGGCGACGATTCGATCAGCGCCACGCCGACGCACCTGAGCGCCGCGACACCGGCCGCGATGGCGCAGACCTGCGACGCGCTCGCCGCGAAGCTGTCGTATGCGAACACGTCGTTCACGTCGGTGACGACCGCGGCCGCCGGCGCGCTGACGGTGGCCGGCAAGCCGATCGCCGAGCACTGCGTGATCGCAGGGAAGATGAACGAGCGCGTGAGCGCGGTGGATGGCAAGACCTACGCGATCGGCTTCGAGATGCGCTTGCCGAAGGCGTGGAACGGCCGCTTCTTCTACCAGGCGAACGGCGGGCTCGACGGCAACATCGTGACCGCGACCGGCGAGATCGGCGGCGGCGGGCCGCTGACCGACGCGCTGAACCTGGGCTTCGCGGTGATCAGCTCGGATTCCGGGCACGGCGCCGCGCAGAACCCGCTGTTCGGCCTCGATCCGCAGGCGCGGCTCGACTACGGCTACGGCGCCGTCGACGCGCTCACGCCGATGGCGAAGCAGGTGATCCGGCTCGCATACGGGAAGGCGCCCGACCGCAGCTATTTCGGCGGCTGCTCGAACGGCGGCCGGCACGCGATGGTCACGGCCGTGCGCAACGCGGGCGATTACGACGGGATCATCGCGGGCGACCCGGGCTTCCACCTGCCGAAGGCGGCGATCGGCGAGATGTACGGCGCGCAGCAGTTCGCGAAGATCGCGTCGGCGACCGGGACGAACGGGCTGCCGGACCTCCGCAGCGGCTTCACCGACGCGGAGCGCCGGTTCGTCGGCGCGACGATTCTCGACAAGTGCGATGCGCTCGACGGCTCGGCCGACGGGATGGTGCAGGACGTCGCCGCGTGCCAGGCGCATTTCAGCGTCGAGACGGACATCCCGACCTGCGCGAACGGCACACGCACCGGCGCGTGCCTGACGACGGCGCAGAAGAGTGCGCTCGAGAACGTGTTCGCGGGCGCGCGCAACAGCGCGGGCACGGCGCTCTATGCGAGCTTTCCGTACGATCCGGGCATGGCCGGCAGCGGCTGGGCCGCGTGGAAGCAGTCGAATTCGGTCACGCTCGACCCGGCCGCGATGGCGTTCACGTTCATGACGCCGCCGAAGACCGCCGCGACGCTCGCGAACCTCGCCGGCTTCGCGCTCGGCTTCGACATGGACAACGACGCGCCGGCGATCTTCGCGACGAACGGCGTGTATACGCAATCGTCGTGGTCGTTCATGACGCCGCCCGACGAGACCGACCTGTCCGCGCTGAAGTCGCGCGGTGCCAAGCTGTTCGTCTATCACGGCACCGGCGACCCGGTGTTCTCGTTCAACGACACGCGCGACTGGTACGGGCGGCTCGCGCAGGCGAACGGCGGCGACGCGTCGGGCTTCGCGCGCTTCTATCCGGTGCCGGGGATGAACCACTGCTCGGGCGGGCCGGCGGCCGACCAGTTCGACATGCTGACGCCGCTCGTCGCGTGGGTCGAGCAGGGGCAGGCGCCGACGGCGGTCGTGGCCACCGCGCGCGACACGACGAGCGCGCTGCCGAATGCGGACGTGCCGCCGTCGTGGGGGGCGGGACGCACGCGGCCGCTGTGCCCGTATCCGCAGGTCGCGCGCTACAACGGCTCGGGCGACGTGAATTCGGCGGCGAGCTTCAGTTGTCGCTGACGTAGCGGGGGACGAATGGACCGATGCGAGGGGGCATCGGTCCATTCACCGTGATTCTGCAGGGGAGGTGAGGAGCTTGCCGGTCCGGACGGAAACGGCGGCGAGCCGCGCACGACGATGAAGTTTGCCGTCAGACGCGGCAACCGGGGATACTATGGCGCCTTTCTGTCGGTGCGACGCGTCCTGACCGACGTGCCTCGCCAGGTATCTTTCCTCTGATTCGACCATGCAAACCGTTGCGGTACTCGACTTCGAAACAACCGGGCTTTCTCCGAACATGGGGGACAGGGCGACCGAGATCGCCGTGATCCTGCTCCGCGACGGCGAGATCGTCGACCGCTACCAGAGCCTGATGAACGCGGGCCGCCGCATTCCGTCCGACGTCGTCGCGCTCACCGGCATCACGAACGAGATGATTGCATCGGCGCCGCCGGTGTCGAAGGTCATGAAGGAAGCCGCCGCGTTCGTCGGCAGCCACCCCGTCGTCGCGCACAACGCTGGCTTCGACAAGCGGTTCTGGCAGGCCGAGCTCGGGATGCTCGGCATGGCGGCCGAGCATGCGTTCGCCTGCACGATGCTCGTGGCGCGGCGCATCTACCCGCACGCGCAAAGCCACCGTCTGTCGAGCCTGGCCGACATGCTGCGCTTGCCGCAGACCGGCCGTGCCCACCGCGCGATGGTCGATGCGGAGATCGCGAGCCATCTGTGGTGCCGGTTGCAGCACGACATCGGCCAGACTTACGGGCTGCGGCATGTCGATCACGGGCTCATGGCGCGCTTGCAGACGACGAGCAAGGCCAAGGTCGCGACGTTTTTCGGGTCGCTGGCCGCCGACCGGCGCTGACGTCATTCGCCGGGATCCACCGGCACCTCGAGCCCGACCTTCACGCGGCTCATGCTCACCAGCGTCTTGAACCGCTTCACGTTGTTGTTCGCGAAGAACAGCGCGCGCGTGAGCGCGTTGTACTGATCCATGTTGCGCACGGCCAGGATCAGCACGAAATCCCATTCCCCGGTCACGTAGTAGCACTGCTGGATCTGCGGGCAGCGCTCGAAGGTCCGCTTCATCGCGTCGAGCTGGTCGATCTGCTCGCTCTCGACCTCGACGTTCACGACGATCGTCAGCGGATGATCGACCTTCTCCGGCGCGACGACGGCGGTATAGCGCTCGATCACGCCGTCTTCCGCGAGACGCCGCAGGCGGCGGTTCACGGCGGCGGTCGACAGGTTCACGCGGGCGCCGAGTTCGTTCTGCGGCGTGTTCGCGTCGCGCTGGACTTCCATCAGCAGCTTGCGATCGAACGCATCGAGTGGGGTGGGCATGATGGTGCAGCAGCCTCGAAAGAATGAGAAATTTTTGCGTCCGGAACGCCGATTTGGCGATTTTATTGACCGGCATGCGCAATATTATTTTTCGGACCGACGGCGGGCGCAACCCGTATGCGCCCGCACCGCATCCACCGACGGGCCGCCCGCGCGGCCCTTTTCCGGAGCCTTTCCCGTCATGCTGATCGCCAACCCCCGCGCGTCGCGCACCGACTATCCCGACCCGCTGCGCCGCGTCATGAACATCGCCGCGGCCGACGAGAGCGGCGCGTGGCTGTCGCACTGGCCGCTCGTCGGCGCCGCGCGCACGCCGTTGCGCGCGCTGCCCGACCTGGCCGCGCGGCTCGGCGTCGCGAGTGTCAGCGTGAAGGACGAGGCATGCCGCTCGCCGCTCGGCAGCTTCAAGGCGCTCGGCGCGCCGATCGCGCTGCTGCGGCTCGTGAAGCGGCTGCGGCGCAACGAGGATCTCGATCCGCGGGGGCTCGTCATGGGCCGTTACGCGGCGGCGCTGGCCGAGCTGACGGTGATCAGCGCGACCGACGGCAACCACGGCCGCGCGCTGGCCGCCGCCGCGCGCGCGATCGGCTGCCGCTGCGTGATCGTGCTGCATGCGCATGTCGACGCCGAGCGAGAGCAGGCGATCGCCGCGCACGGCGCGCGGATCGTGCGGATCGCCGGCAACTACGACGAATCGGTCGTGCACGCGGCGCAACTCGCGGACGCGAACGGCTGGCACGTCGTGTCGGATACGTCGTACGACGGCTACGAGGCGATTCCGCGCGACGTGATGCAGGGCTACGGCGTGATCGCGGCCGAGGCGCTCGCGCAGCAGGCGGCGGATGATGACGTCGATGGCGGCCCCTGCGACAGCCACTCGCCGTCCTCGTCGGCCGCGGCCATGTTCATGAAGCGGTGCGGCGTGTCGGCCGGCCGGCGGTTCACGCACGTGTTCCTGCAGGGCGGCGTCGGCGGCCTTGCGGCCGGTGTCGCGAGCTATCTGTGGGAGCAGGCGGGCGCACGGCGGCCGCATTTCATCGTCGTCGAGCCGCGCCAGGCCGATTGCCTGTACCAGAGCGCGCTCGCCGGGCGCGCGACGAAGGCGACCGGCAGCGTCGATTCGGTGATGGCCGGGCTTGCGTGCGGCGAGGCGTCGCCGCTCGCATGGGATTTCCTCGAGCCGAGCGTCGACCACTTCATGCTGATCGACGACGACGACGCGGTGCGGGCGATGCGCGGCCTTGCGGCCGGCAGCGAACGCGACGTGCCGTTCGTGTCCGGCGAATCGGGCGCGGCGGGCATCGCGGGGCTGACCGTGCTGATGCGCGACCCGGCGCTGGCGCGGCAGGCCGGACTCGATGCGAACGCGCGCGTGCTGGCGATCAACACGGAAGGCGCGACCGCGCCGTCCGTCTACCGGCGGTGCGTCGGCGAGACGGCCGACGCGGTGCTCGCGCGTCAGCGCGACTGGCTGAACCGCGCGGCCGCGATGGCCTGAGCGAACCGAACGACTTCACGACCGACGAGGCAGGCACGATGGACGCATTGGACGCAACGGCAGAAAGCACGCTGCAGGGGCAACTGAAGACCTGGCGCCGGCATCTGCACCAGTACCCGGAAACGGGTTTCGAGGAAGTGAACACGTCGGACTACGTCGCGCGGATCCTGACGACGCTCGGGCTCGACGTGCATCGCGGGATCGGCGGCACCGGGCTCGTCGCGAACCTGACGGTCGGCACCGGCACGCGCGCGATCGGCATCCGCGCGGACATGGACGCGCTGAACATCGCCGAGCGCGCGCCGGACCGCGAACATGCGTCGCGCACGCCGGGCAAGATGCATGCGTGCGGGCACGACGGCCACATGTCGATGGTGCTCGGCGCCGCGCAACTGCTGGCCGAGCGCAAGGACTTCGACGGCACCGTGCGCTTCATTTTCCAGCCGGCCGAGGAGCATGGCCGCGGCGCGAAGGCGATGATGGCCGATGGCCTGTTCGAGCGCTTTCCGGTCGACGCGATCTTCGGCGCGCACAACATGCCGGGCATGCGCGCCGGCACGTTCTCGACGCGCGCGGGCGGCATCATGGCGAGCGAGGACAACTTCGTGATCCGGATCGACGGGCGCGGCACGCATGCGGCGCGCCCGCACATGGGCATCGATCCGATCGTGATCGGTTCGCAGATCGTGCTCGCGCTGCAGACGATCGTGTCGCGCAATCTCGATCCGGGCCTGCAGGCCGTGATTTCGTGCACGGAGTTCATCACCGACGGGCTGCGCAACGTGCTGCCGTCGACGGTGACGATCAAGGGTGACACGCGCAGCTATTCGCGCGACGTGCAGGCGCTGCTGGAAACGCGGATGCGCGAGATCAGCGAAGGGATCTGCCGCACGCACGGCGCGACCTGCACGTTCGAGTACACGCACGAGTTCGCGCCGACGGTGAATGCTCCGGAATGGGTCGATACGGCCGTGCAGGCCGCGGCGCACGTCGCGGGCGCCGACGCGGTGAACGCCGACGTGCAGCCGATGATGATCTCGGAAGACTTCGGCGCGTTCCTGCAGGCGGTGCCGGGCAACTTCGTGTTCATCGGCAACGGCGAAGCGGCCGGGCGCGGCGGCGTGCCGCTGCACAACGCGACCTACGATTTCAACGACGAGATCTTGCCGGTCGGCGCGCGTTATTTCGCGGAAGTGGCGCGGCGCGCGTTGACGGCCGCGTAGCGGGCGTCGTCACGGTAGCGCCGAAGTGCAATCCGGTGCCCGTGATGATGCTCGCGCCTGACGTGTGCCGGGTACGCGGGCCGATCCGACCGCTCTGCCGAAGTCGCGATGAGCGTGCGTCCGGCCCGCCCCTGCGGGCGAGCCGGGCGGCCGCCGCATCCCGTTACACCAGTTCGCCCAGGCACGCGTCGAACTGCGCGACGAGCGTGTCGACGTCGTCGGCCGTCGTCTGCGGACACACGAGCATCATGTTGTGGAACGGCGTGATCAGCACGCCGCGGTTCAGCAGGTACAGATGCACGATGTGCTCGAGCTCGCTGTCGAGCTGTTCGCCGGCGAGCGTGCCGTTGCGCGGCGGCACGGGCGTGAACTGGAACTCGGTACGCGCGCCGATGCGCGTCACGCACCATGGCAGCCCGTGTTTCGCGATCGCCCGTTCGAGCCCGGTCGCGAGCCGCGCAGCCAGCTCGAACATGTGCGCATACGCGGCATCGGTCGCGACTTCGGCAAGCGTCGCGCGCATTGCATGCATCGCGAGCATGTTCGCGGTCAGCGTCGTGCCGATCCCGGAATGGCCGGGCGGCGCGGTCAGCTTCGCCTCTTTCGCGCGTTCCGCGAATTCGGCGCTGAACCCGTACACCGCGCACGGCACGCCGCCCGCGATCGGCTTGCCGACCACCAGCGCGTCCGGTTCGAGACCGTGCGCGGCCGCGTAGCCGCCGGGGCCGCTGCTGATCGTATGCGTTTCGTCGATCACGAGCAGCGTGCCGTAGCGGCGCGTCAGTTCGCGCGCGGCCGCCCAGAAGCCCGGCTCGGGCAGCACCATCCCGATGTTCGTCATCGCCGGTTCGGCGAGCACGCACGCGACGTCGCCGTCCTTCAGCGCCGCTTCGAGCGCGGCCAGATCGTTGAACTCGACCACGCGTGTGTTCGCGAGCAGGTCGTAGGACTGTCCGAGCAGGCTGTCGCGCTGCACCGGGCGGCCGTCGACGAGATCGACGAACACGTCGTCGACCGTGCCGTGATAGCAGCCGTTGAACACGACGATCGTGTTGCGGCCGGTGGCCGCGCGCGCCCAGCGCAGCACGAAGCGGTTCGCGTCGCTCGCGCTCAGCGCGAACTGCCAGACCGGCAGCCGGAAGCGGCGCGCGAGTTCGCGCGACACCCACGCGGCGTCCTCGCTCGGCAGCATCGTCGTGTAGCCGCGCGTCGCCTGCTCGGCGAGCGCGCGTGCAACCGGCTCGGGCGCGTGGCCGAACATCGCGCCCGTGTCGCCGAGGCAGAAGTCGGCGTAGCGATGACCGTCGACGTCGGTGAACGTCGCGCCGCGCGCTTCCTTCACGACCAGCGAGAACGGCGTCGACCAGTCCTGCATCCAGTGCAACGGCACGCCGAACAGCAAATGCTCGGACGCTTCCGCGGACAACGCGCGGGAGATCGGCATGGCTTCGGTGAATGCACGGCGCTCGCGATCGAACAGCGCGCGGGCGCGGATGAGGTCGACTCCGTGGCGGGTCTGCAATTGAAACTCCTGTGACGGGTTTGAATGGACGGGTGAGGCCTCCGCGAGCTTGTCATATTCCTTGTGCGCGGTCGATTCGGACTCGACCGTGTATCCGTCAGACACGAAGTTTCTGCGCATAAAGATACGATAACTTATGTCTTTAGGCGGCGATCATGAAGTGAGTGTGTGCACACATACTGGGCGATATTTAGGTGAAGGTTGGGTAGACGGCAGACGTGTCCTTGGCTGCGATCGGCTCTAGACTTCGCGATGTGGTGCGACGACGTATGAGTGGAGGCCCGCCGTTCGGCACGTCGATACCCCGCCACTGAAGGAGTACCCATGGCCGCAAACTGCCGCCGCTCGTCCTCGTCCGTCCGCTCGCCTTCGCCGAAGCGGGTATCGCGCCGCGACTTCATCGGCTGGACCGGCGCGCTCGCCGGCGGCGCCGTGCAGCCGATCTCCGGCGTGACGATCGGCAACTGCGAGTTCGGTGCGCCGGTCGCGTCGGTCACGCCGCCGGGGCGATCCATGCGTTCAACGTGAGCGCGATGACGCTGACGAACGTGACGATCACCGGGCAGCCGATCAACACGACGATCACCGACAAGCGGTGATGTAACGGCGTGGAGGGGCGATCGTGTGCGGCCGCCCCACGCGATCGCGACGCGTCATGCGAGCGTCTTGACCATGTGGTGTTCGTCGTAGAAGCGGCCGTCGACCAACAGCGAACGCGGTTCCGTGCCGAACCGGACGAACCCTTGCGACGCGTACAGCCGTTCCGCGGTGCCGTTGATCTCGTTGACGCTCAGCATCAGTTGCCTGCATGCCCACGCCTGCGCCGCGTGCGCGCTCGCGCTGTCGAGCAGCGATTGCGCAATGCCGCGGCCACGATATGCGGGGTCGACGAACACGCCCCAGATCGTCGCCTTGTGCGCGACCTTGGCGCGCGCATCGCGGCGCACGCCGGTGATGCCGACGAGCGATGCGTCGTCGAATGCGCCGAACACGGCGCGCTCGGCGGTGGAGGTGATGCGCGTCGCGAATTCGTCGACCGTGACGCCGGCTTCTTCGTCGCGGGTCGGCAGGAACGAGGTCGGCGACGTGTCGACCGCGCGCAGGCGGACGGACTGGAATTGCGCCGCGTCGGCGGCGTCGAGCAGGCGGATCGTGATCATCGGTCGGTGTTGTCGTTGGTGTGCCGGGAGGTCGGAATCTGCGGCGCGGTGCGCGGCAGGGCATCGACCATGCTAATCGGATTCGGCATCGTCCGCTGCCGGGTTTCGCGCGGCCACGACCATGCGATCAGACGGCCGCCAGCAACCAGTCGCGGAACGTGCGCGCATGCGCGGAAAGCGGGCGGTACTTCGCGTGCACCAGGAAATCCCGGCGCCCCGTGTCGTAGGCGAATTCGCCGACGCGCTTCAGCATGCCGGACTCGACGAATCGACGGGCCATGAAATCCCAGCCCAACGTGACGCCGAGCCCCTCCAGTGCCGCGTTGAACGACAGCGTGACCTGGTTGAACGTCGTGGCGTTGCGCGGGATCCGATACGGCACGTCGAAATGCGCGAACCAGTCCTGCCAGTCCAGGCAGTCCCATTGCGTCGAATCGAGCTGGATCAGCGGCAGTGCGGCCAGATCCTCGGGTTGCGCGGGCGTCGGCACGTCGAGGGCGGCACTGGCGATCGGATAGATGATCTCCGGAAACAGCGGCGTGCTGTCGAGCGTCGGCCAGTCGCCGTCGCCGTAGAGGATGCCGAAGTCGCTGTCGCCGCAACTGCGTTCGTTGATGGTGTTCGCGGAGACGATGTTGACGGCGATCGCCGGATACTGCTGATTGAATCGCACGATGCGCGGAAACAGCCAGAAGTGCGCGACCGCCTGCGTGCAGGCAATCGTCACGGCCTGGCTGTTCTGGTCATCCCGCGCGCGCAACACCGCTCGCTGCAGCGTGTAGAGCAACGGCTCGATTTCCTCGAGAAAGGCCGCGCCCGCGCGGGTCAGGTGGACCCCGCGCGCATGCCGGTCGAGGAGCCCGCAGCGCAGCACCTCCTCGAGCGAGCGGATCTGCTTGCTCACCGCGCTTTGCGACAGCAGCAGCTCGCGCGACGCACGCGTGAAGCTGCCGCAACGCGCGACGGCCTCGAAACAGATCAAGGCCTCGAGCGTCGGCAGCGTATTCAACAGGCGGAGGTTCTGGGGCTTCATCGACAAGCGGCTTCGCACAGGAAGGGATGGGGTCGCACGAGCGTACACCTTCTGCCGGCTGTGCGGCCGGCTAGACGTCTCCGCCCGCGGCGGCCGCTTCGCGGGCGAGACGCATCCGCGCGCCGACGCTGCGCAGCGGGTCGGGCGGCACCCACGACGGGCTCGAATGCCGTTCGATGAACGCGAGGTTGTCGCTCTTCAGCGTGTTGATGCGGTCCGCCATGTAGTAGCCGAGATAGGTGCCCTTGACGACACCGACGCCGTTGCACCCGCCCATCACGTAGACACCGTCGCCGGCATCGGCGAACACGGGTTCGTGATTCAGCGTCATCGCGATCATGCCGCCCCACGTGAATTCGAACGGCATGTCCGTCAGGAACGGGAAGCGGGCTTCGAACGAGCGGCGGTGCTGCTTCCATGCGGTGTCGAGCCCTTCGCGCGTGCTGCGGAGATCGGGCAGGAAGTCGAGCGTGTTGCGAACGAAGATGCGCTTGTCCACCGTGAAGCGCACGGTGCTGCCGGCCGGATGCGCGGACGTGGTGCCCCACGACCTGACGCCGTTGAAGTGCTGCCCGATCTGTTCGTCCGTGAGCCGGGGTGTCAGGCTCGCATAGGTGAACACGGGCGCCAGGCGGCGCGACAGTTTCCCGAACTCTTCCGAGAACGAGTTGGTTGCCTGCACAACAATCGGTGCGGAGAGGCTGCCGCCCAGGAAGCGCAAGCGATGCAGGGCGCCGTATTCGATCGCCGTCACCGGGCTGTTCTCGAACAGCGTGACGTTGTTCGGCAACGCCTTCGTGAGCCCGCGCACGAGTGCGGCCGGGTTGACCAGCACGTTTCCCGGGGTATAGACGGCCGACCGATAGTAGGGCGTCCCGAGCCGATTCTCGAGGTCGCGGCCGGTCAGCATCTCGAATTCGAAGCCTGCCTCGCCGAGCATCGCGGCAAAGCTCGCGAGGCCGGCCTCGTTGTCTTCCTCGTGGGCGGACATGTATTTGCCGGCATCGTCCCAGAACGGGATGTCGAAGCGGTCCTTGAACTGGCGCAGGCGCTCGATGGCGAAGACGTTCAGCTTGTACAGGGCGCGCGCGTAGTCCACGTCGGTCTTGCCCCCGTCGAGGTTGTGGGGCAGATCGATCAGGAAGCCGGCGTTGCGGCCCGACGTGCCTTCACCGACCCGCAGCGCATCGACGACGGCGATGCGCGCCGACGGCTGCAGCTCGGCGAAGCGCAGCGCGAACGACAGGCCGGCAAACCCGGCGCCGATCACCACGACGTCGAACGATTGCGTTCCCTTGACCCGCTGGCCCAGCGGCGCGGTGAACGCCGGGGCGGTTTCCAGCCAGCCCAGTTCGCCGTCGACCTGAGGAAATTTCTCGATCTTGAGCACGGTAGCCTCCGAAATTTGATGGTCGACAAGGTGCATCAGATCCATTCGCCGCACAAACGAAATTAACGCGGCGCCAATTCCATTTTGGAATGGCTCGAGCCGTATGTCCTGAATCACAAGGGTTTGTCAGTCGAATATCGAATGCGTCGCTTCATCCGCAGGATCGGGATTTGCGTGCATGCTTGCGCCCGCGCAGCGGCACCATCCGCTTGCCGGGCAGGTCGTTCGTGAACCTCCCGCATGCGTAGTTCGACGTGTCGACCCTTGTGTGTCGGCCCTTGTCACAGCGGGACCGAGCGGCTTACGAACCGCTGCCGGTTCGCGCGCCGACCGCCGCGTCGATCGCGGCCCGTGCATCGAGTATCCCGCGTCCGGCCGGAATCACACGACACGAACGCGTGGTCCTGGCGATCGCCGGAAAACGGGCAGTCCGCTTCAGAATGTCCGCGATATCGCGCGGCGACAGATTCGGGTTGGCCGCCAGCATGAGTGACACGACCCCGGACACCTGCGGCGCCGCGAGACTCGTGCCGCTCGTCGCCCCGTAAGTGGCGGCGCCCGGCGCGCGCGTGCCGTCGTTGGACAGCGAAAGAATTCCGTCCCCCGGCGCACTCAGCGTCACGCGCGGATGCGTATTGCTGTCGAACGTACGTCGCCCGGTACGGTCGCTCGATCCGACCGAAATCACGCCGCGGCAGTTGGCCGGCATGTCGATCGTATTGCTGCCGTCGTTGCCGGCGGCCGCGACGACGGTCACGCCCTTGGCGTTCAAGTCGTCGACCGCATCCTGAAAGGCACGGCTGCACTGACCGATCGAACCGAGGCTGAGATTCACGACCCGTGCGGGGTGCGGATTCATTGGCGCGCCCGCGACGGGCAGGCCCGCAGACCAGCGCATGCCGTCGACGATGTCGCTCGTGGATCCGCCGCCCTTGCCGAGCACGCGAACGGGCAGGATCCCGCCGTACCAGTTGACGCCGGCGATGCCGATCCCGTTGTTGGCCGTGGCGCCGACGATGCCCGCGACGCGGGTGCCGTGCCAGCTGCTGTCGTGAGCGGGCAGTCCGTAAAACGGCTCTCCGGGGGCTGCTTCGTCGGCCGAGATCCAGTCACCCGGGTCATCGGCGCCAGGCCCGCGCGGCACGCCGTTGGCCGAGCGCGCGTCGCTGACGAAGCTGTAGCCCGGCAGCAGGTTCGCGGCCAGATCGGGATGCGGCGTCATGCCGGTGTCGAGCACCGCCGTGACGATCTCCCGGGTGCCCTGCGTGAGGTCCCACGCGCCGGGCATGCGAATCGACACGTCGCCGTCCTGCAGATGCCACGCGTCGCGGAAATGAGGATCGCGCGGCTCGGCACGGGCATGTACCCGGACGTCGGGCTCGGCGTACTCGACTTCCGGCTCGCGCATCAGTTCGGCGACGAGCGCGTCGGTGGAGGTGTTCGTGCCGGTGACGGTCAGGACCGCACTGCCACCGGACATCAGTCGCTTGACGGCAATCCGCGCCGGCAGGCCGCGCGCGGTGTTCCCGTCGTCGCGTGCATTGATGCGATCGACGACACGCGTCAGCGCGGCCACGTCGACCGGGTGCGAGCCGCGCCCGAAGGCGGCGGCGCTGGCCGACGACGGCGACCGCATCCTGACGACCAGCTGGTTCGTGGACAGGGTCAACGCAGGCCCCTCCGCTGCCACCATCGATGTGTCGTCGGCGTAACACTGTCGATGCCACGTATCGTCGTCGGCGTGTTCGTCCGGCTTGTCGCCGGGGACGGACGGTTCGTGAATGGCGGGATCGTCGGTCGCGCCGATGGCATTGCCGGTGTTTCCGCCGTCGTCACCGCCCCCGCCCCCGCCGCATGCGACCAGCAGCGCCGGAAGCAACGAAACGGCCATGATTTTCATCCTACGGGATCGCATCAGGCAGTTAAATAAGGTATCCATATCATTTCCATCGGGGGCGGCCGAATCGACAGTCAGTCTCATGGCGAACTGCGCCCGAGACATCGGCGTGGTTGGGGGTAGGGCGGGCATCGCAGCAAATCAATCCTGCTTGCTGTCTGACGCGGCCCACAGATGTGTGCGTCGCATGGCCGGACGAGGTCCGATTCCCGGCCGGGCCGAGCAGGGACGAGACCGCGGCCATGCTCGAACCGCAGGCGCCAAGGCCATCGGCCTTGCGAAGATCAGGTGTGATGCGCGACGTGAAACTCGACGGGCAGTATCCGTGACTGCACGCGGTACGGTCGGTCTCGACGGTGGCTGGGCGCGAGGGGCGTCAGTGTTCCGGCAAGCAAGCGGAATTTCTCGATCTCGACGCGACTCGGTGGGAAATCGGGAGTGCGCGTAAGCCGTAGAGCCGAGTATGCGCGAGCAAGCCCGCGAAAGGTATCAGACAAGTCCTAAATTGAGCGGCGCGATTGTCGCGGCCAACGCGCCGCATCGAGCTGGCTATGGCTTCTTCGTCAAGCGTGTGGCCCGTGCGGCAACGAAAGGGCGGGCGTTCGCGCGGTGGGGCGGAGACTGACTGGCCCGTGAATTCGCCCGTTCACCCAAGATTTTGTCTGACGATTTGGCGCCTGGCGTTGCGCGCGCGGATGCGATGCGGCGCGCGTATCGGGCGCGGTGAGCGATGGAGGAACGAGCGGGCGACGGGAGGCCGCGCGGCACCGGCGAACCGGCCGGATCGTGCGCGTGGTGCGACGACGGGGCGCCGTGGGGAGGAAAGCGCGGTGAGACGAGTCGGGCGCGACGTAACCCGCGCGATTCGGGCAATTGGGGCGCTGCGCTTGGCCGGCAGGCAAGCGCAGGCCGGAGACATCAAATCAATACCGCGACAACTGATTGCCGTTGATCTGCACGCGATCGCCCGGGCGCAGGTCGCCCGGCGACTGCACGTCGAACGAACGCGTCGAGCCGTCGCTGACCTGCACGTCGATCCGGTAGCTGCTCGGCGGTTGGGCCGCGCCCATCTGCTGGCCGATCTGGTTGCCGGCGACGGCGCCGCCCAGCGCGCCGATCACGGTGGCCGCATCGCGGCCGTGGCCGCGGCCGAACTGGTTGCCCACCAGGCCGCCGACCAGCGCACCGACGACGGTGCCGGCGACACCCGACGTGCCGATCGAGCCGCTGACCGGCTGGATGTTCGCGACGGTGCCGTATTGCGTGCCGTAGCCGTTGCCGTACTGGCCGCCGTACGGCTGCGGGTTGCCGTATTGGTCGTACTGCGGCGCCTGGCTCGGATACGCCGGCTGCTGCTGCTGCACGTAGCCGGGTTGCGAATACGCGGGCTGCGCGTAGCCGGGTGTCGCGTATTGCTGCTGCGGATAGCCCGGTTGCGCGCCGTAGTAGCCCGGCGCGACACAGGCGGTGAGCGGAAGCGCCGCCACGGCGACGAGCGTGGCGAACAGAACGGTCTTCGTGGAAGGCATGCGCATCATGATGTTTCCTGCATCGGCAACGTGTTCGCCGACGAATTCCGGGACGGGTGGCGAACTCGGCGTGAGTATAAGGAAAGGGCCGATGCGCGTCCGGTGCGGCCGGGTAACAACGTGTAAAGTCTGTTGCCGCGCAAATCGCGGTCGGGCGCGGCGGCGCGGCACCCCCGACGGCGACCGTGCCGAAGCGCCGTTATCGGCAATGCGGACACCCACGCGGTGATCGTGCCCCGCCGCCCCGCCAGGCCCGGCGGGCGGCCCGCCCGCGCATCGCGAAATCGAATGCGCGGCATCGCGACATTTAATTGGTCACTGGCCGCCTCGTCCGATATCGTGGCCCCATTCCCTGCCAACGGTCCCGCTTGGCCGGCCGCGGCGCCTCCTCCTGTCCGCGTCGGCGTCGCGCAGCGACCGCCCCACACCCATTCCGAGTCATGACCGATCGCTTCTTCACCAACGCCGTCGATGCCGGCGGCCAGCCCATCAACCTCGTCGTCCATGACGGCCGCTTCGTCGCGATCGGTGCCGATTGCACCGCCGCGCCCGGCGCGGAAACGATCGACCTCGGCGGGCGGGTCGTGCTGCCCGGCTTCGTCGACGGCCATATCCATCTCGACAAGAGCTTCGTCGGCGACCGCTGGGTGCCGCACGAATCGGTCGGCTCGCTGCGCGAGCGGCTCGCGGTCGAGAAGCGCCAGCTCGCGGCCGCGCCGCCGATCGTCGAGCGCGCGAATGCGCTGATCGCGCAGGCCGCCGCGTTCGGCACGATCGCGATGCGCAGCCACGTCGACGTCGACGCGACGACGGGCCTGTCGAACCTGCAGGCCGTGATGGCCGCGCGCGAACAATGGCGCGGGATCGTCGACATCGAACTGGTCGCGTTCCCGCAGGCCGGCGTGGTGACGTGCCCGGGCACCGCCGCGATCCTCGACGCGGCCGTGCGCGAAGGCGCGGACGTGGTCGGCGGGATCGACCCGACGACGCTCGACGGCGACGCGGACGGCCAGCTCGACATCGTGTTCGGCATCGCCGAGAAGCGCGGCGCGAAGATCGACATCCACCTGCACGAACCGGGCGAGACCGGCATCGCGCAACTGCTGCGGATCGCGGCGCGCACGCGCGCGGCGGGCCTCGGCGGCCGCGTGAACGTGAGCCATGCGTATGCGCTCGGCCAGGTCGATCAGGGCGACGTCGAGCGTGCGGCCGCCGCACTCGCGGACGCCGGCGTGTCGATCCTGACCAACGCGCCGGGCGACTGCGCGTTCCCGCCGGTGCGGCCGCTGCGCGATGCGGGCGTGCACGTGTTCGCCGGCAACGACAACATTCGCGATGCGTGGTGGCCGTACGGCAACGGCGACATGCTGCAGCGCGCGATGATGGTCGGCTATCGCTCGGGCTTCTATACCGACGAAGCGCTCGGCATCGCGCTCGACATGGCGACGCACGCCGGCGCGCGCGCGCTCGGCAAGGCCAACTACGGCATCGCGGCCGGCTGCGACGCGAGCTTCGTCGCGGTGCGCGCGCCGAATGCGGCGGCGGCCGTCGCCGGCGTGCCGGCCGAACGCTGGGTGTTCCGCCGCGGCGAAAGCGATACCGGCGCGCCGTTCGCACCGGCACTGCGTTTCACGCGATAACGACCTGACCGCCGTCGCGGTGCGCGCATCGCGACGGCCTTGCACTGACCGACTGACCGACTGACCGACCATACCGGAACCGACATGACGAACCTGCTGATCCGCAACGTCCGCACGCACGCCGACCAGGCGCTCGACATCCTGATCGAAGGCGAGCGCATCGCGCGCGTCGGCCCGTCGCTCGACGCGCCCGCCGGCTGCGCGATCGAGGACGGCGCGGGCGCGCTCGCGCTGCCCGGCCTCGTCGAAGGCCACACGCATCTCGACAAGACCCACTGGGGGATGCCGTGGTATCGCAACGCGGTGGGGCCGCGCCTCGTCGACCGCATCGAGAACGAGCGCCACTACCGCGCGACGAGCGGCCACGATGCGGGCGCCGCGTCGCTCGCGCTGTCGCGCGCATTCCTCGCGGCCGGCACGACGCGCATCCGCACGCACGTCGACGTCGACACCGAGGCCGGGTTGCGGCATCTGCACGGCGTGCTCGCGACGCGCGAGACGCTGCGCGGCCAGGTCGACATCCAGATCGTCGCGTTTCCGCAATCGGGCGTGCTCAAGCGGCCCGGCACCGCCGCGCTGCTGTCCGACGCGCTGGGCGCGGGCGCCGACCTGCTCGGCGGGCTCGACCCGTGCGCGATCGAAGGCGATCCGGTCGAGGCGGTGGATGTGCTGTTCGGGATCGCAGAGCGTCATGGCCGCGGGCTCGACCTGCATCTGCACGAGCGCGGATCGATGGGCGCGTACTCGCTCGATCTCGTCTTGCAGCGCACGGCCGCGCTCGGCATGCACGGCAAGGTCACGATCAGCCACGGCTTCTGCCTCGGCGACATCGCCGAGCGCGAGCGCGACGCGCTGCTCGCGCGGATGGCCGAACTCGGCGTCGCGATCGTCACGACCGCGCCGGCAGCCGTGCCGGTGCCGCCGGTTGCCGCGTGCCGCGCGGCCGGCGTGACCGTGATCGGCGGCAACGACGGCGTGCGCGATACGTGGACGCCGTACGGTTCGCCCGACATGCTCGAACGCGCGATGCTGATCGGCATGCGCAACGATTTCCGCCGCGACGACGCGCTCGAAGTCGCGCTCGACTGCGTGACGCACGGCGCGGCACGCGGTTGCGGCTTCGCCGACTACGGCCTGGAAGCGGGCAAGCGCGCGGACGTCGTGCTCGTCGATGCGCTGACGTTCGCCGAGGCCGTCGTCGCGCGGCCGACGCGGCGGCTCGTCGTGTCGTCGGGGACGATCGTCGCGCGCGACGGGGTGCTGGTCTGAGCGCCGCATCGCGCCGGGTATGATCGGGCTTTCTTGAAGCCTGATCTCCCGGGAGACGACGATGCGACGCACACGCACGATGGCGGCACGGGCCGCAAGATGGATCGCCGCGGCGACGTTCGCGGTGACGGCCGCGCATGCGTTGGCGGCGGGCCCGGACATCGCGCGGCAGGAAGCGAATCGCCGCACGGTGCTCGCGTTCTACGAGAAAGGCCTGAACGAGAAGGATGCGGATGCCGCGCTCGCGTATGTCGGCGACCAATACGTGCAGCACAACCCGAACGCGGCCGACGGCCGTGACGGCTTCCGCAAGTTCGTCGCGTTCCTGCGCGACAAATATCCGCAGTCGCACAGCGAGATCAAGCGTGCGTTCGTCGACGGCGACTACGTGATCCTGCACGTGCATGCGGTGCGCGAACCCGGCACGCGCGGCAGCGCGATCATGGACATCTTCCGGCTCGAGCACGGCAAGATCGTCGAGCACTGGGACGTGAACCAGCCGGTGCCCGAGCAGGCGGCGAACGGGAACACGATGTTCTGACGGAAGTCGGTTTTCCCGGGTTGCGCCGCCGTCCGGTCGAAGCCGAACCGCATCGCCGCGCTCATTCCTGCTCGTGTTCCAGCATCGCCGCGAGCGCCTTCGTCAGTTCGCTGACCATCGGATCGGCCGTCGGCCGGTGCAGGATCGCGATGTCCATGTTCTCGATCGGCGCGAAGCCGCCGTGCGCCTCGGTCAGCACCACGTGGTCGTCGGTCACCACGCGCGCGGGCAGCACGCTGATGCCGAGCCCGTCCGCGACGGCCGCCTGGATGCCGCTCAGGCTCGACGTCGTGAAGCTGATCCGCCAGCGCCGGCCGCGCTCCTCGATCGCCTTGATCATGTCGTCGCGATAGAGCCCGCGCGGCGGAAACACGACGATCGGCACCGGATCGAGCTCGATCGTCGGATGCTGCGCGCTGTCGATCCAGCGCAGCTTCTCCGGCCAGCGCGCCACCGCCTCGCGGCTGTCGCGCCGCTGCTTGATCAGCACGAGATCGAGTTCGCCGCGATCGTAGGCCGCGCAGATGTCGCGGCTCAACCCGCACATCACTTCGAGCTTCACCTGCGGATGATCGCGCTTGAATGCCGCGAGCGCGTGGGTCGTGCGGCCCGCCGCGAAATCGTCGGGCACGCCGAGCCGGATCGTCAGCGCGACGGTCGCGCCCGACAGCGCCTCCAGCATCTCGTCGTTCAGCGCGATCATGCGCCGCGCGTAGCTGAGCACCGTCACGCCGGCGTCGGTCGGCCGCACGTCGCGCGTGCCGCGGTCGAGCAGGCGATGCCCGGCGATCTCCTCCAGCCGCCGCACCTTCTGGCTGACCGTCGACTGCGTCGAATGCAGGCGCGCGGACGCGGTCGTGAAGCTGCCGCAGTCGGCGACCATCACGAGCGCGCGCAACAGGTCGAGGTCGAACAAAGGTCGATTCATTTCTGCACTTTTATGGATTCGAACATTTCATTTCCAAATGCGTGCGACGATTTTTAACATGGCCCGGGCCCGCGGGCAATCGCGGTTTCGCCGGACCCGGCACGGCTGCGCGGGCGGATATGCAGGGAGGACACCGGATGTTTTTCAAACGGATGGCGATCGTCGGCGCGTTTGCGTTGACGACGCTCACGTCGGCCGTCGCGGCAGCCGACAGCGGCGCGCTCGAGGGGCGGCGCGGCGCGGCCTCGTGGCGGCGGGAGGGCGGTAGCATCGAGGTGGTATAGGTCGGGAAGCCCGTTTCCGCCAACCAACGACGATTGGCGGTCTGATCCGCCGTGATATCCAGACCATCCCGGCTTGTGGATATCCACTCGAACAGACTCTCCGCCGACTGTGTGCATTACCGGGTAAACGCCTGAACGTCAGAAAAAGTATCTTAGGTTGTCGTGTTTTTTGCGTTACTTCGCTCTTTCTGCGCGATCTCTCCGCCCAACTCCTTCCAATCCGCTCCACCCCCGCCTCCCCCGCTTGCGCTCGAAAATTGAGCAGTCTAGACTGCATCGCAGTTTCATCGAAGTCCCAGTCTTTCGCGTATCGCGCCGGGCCTGCCGGCACGACGCTCCCCAACGGACGCCCGGCGCTTTCCCGCCACGTCGAGACCACAAGGACACACCATGAACCGCACTGCAAAGCTCGTCGTTTCCGCGCTGGCGTTCGCGCCGCTCGTCGCATTCGCGCAGGACACGGCGACGATCCGCTGGGGCATCGATCCCACCTATCCGCCGTTCGAGGCGAAGCAGCCCGACGGTTCGCTCGCCGGCTTCGACATCGACCTGCGCAATGCGATTTGCGAACAGCTGCGCGCGAAATGCGTGTGGGTCGAGCAGGGCTTCGACGGGATGATCCCGGCGCTGCGCGCGCGCAAGTTCGACGTGATCATGTCCGCGATGACGGCCACCGACGAGCGGCTCAAGCAGATCGACTTCTCGAACAAGCTGTATGCGTCGCCGGGCGCGCTCGTCGCGCCGGCCGGCTCGAAGCTGCTGCCGACCGCGGCGTCGCTCGCCGGCAAGCGCATCGGGATCGACCAGGGCACGACTCAGGAGGCGTACGCGAAGGCCGAATGGGCGACCAAGGGCGTGACGATCGTGTCGTACCAGAACCAGGACCAGGTGTATCAGGATCTGGTGAACGGCCGTCTCGACGCGACTTTCCAGGACAAGACGCAGGCCGGCTATTCGTTCCTGAAGACGCCGCGCGGCAAGGGCTACGCGTTCGCAGGCCCCGACGTGACCGACGTGCGCATCACCGGCTACGGCGTCGCGATGGGCGTGCGCAAGGGCGACGCCGACATGAAGAAGCGGCTGAACGACGCGATCGTCGCGATCCGCGCGAACGGCACGTACCAGAAGATCGCCGCGAAATACTTCGACTTCGACATCTACGGCGCGAAGCAGCAGTTGACCGCCGCGCCGTGAACCCGTGAACCCCACCCACGACCCCGTGATTCATTCAATCGACAGGCAAGCCATGACGAGTATCCAGGACCGCGTCGCGAAAGCCGTGACGCCCGAACTGATCGCCGCCTTCCGCGACGAAGGCGCGGTATGCATCAAGGGCATCTTCTCGCCCGACGAAGTGGCCGCGCTGCGTGCCGGCATCGACGCGAACCTCGCGCAGCCGAGCGCGCGCGCGAAGGTCGCGAGCCGGCCCGACGATCCGGGCTGGTTCTTCGAGGACTTCTGCAACTGGCAGCACAACGACGCGTATCGCGACTTCATCGTGCGTTCGCCCGCGCCGTCGGTGGCCGCGGCGCTGATGGGCACGCAGACCGTGCGGCTGCATCACGACCACCTGCTCGTGAAGGAGCCCGGCACGCGGCAGCGCACGCCGTGGCACCAGGACCAGCCGTACTACAACATCGAAGGCGACGACAACGTCAGCATGTGGATTCCGGTCGATCCGGTGCCGCTCGAGTCGACGCTGGAATTCGTCGCGGGTTCGCACCAGGGGCCGTGGCTGATGCCGCGCACGTTCATGGACAAGGAGGCGAAGTGGTTCCCGGAAGGCAGCCTCGCCGACCTGCCCGACATCGAAGCCGACCGTTCCGCGTTCCCGATTCGCCACTGGGCGCTCGAGCCGGGCGACATGGTGTGCTTCCGGATGCTGACGCTGCATGCGTCGGGCGGGACGCAGAACCGGCGGCGCGCGTTCTCGATCCGCTTCGTCGGCGACGATATCCGTCACGCGCCGCGCCGCTGGAAGACGTCGCCCGATTTCCCGGGGCTGGCGGACCAACTGCCGGACGGCGCGCCGCTCGAGCATGCGCTGTTTCCGGTCGTGTGGTCGCGCGGCGCAGGGCAGGTCGGTGCGATCTGAGCGGCGGACAGCGACGACATCACGCGACATCACCCGCGCGGTGGCCGTTTCGCGATGAAGCGGCCGCCGCGGGTGGTCGTATTCAGGTGTCGAAGAAGGTTCAGGTCGGGTGCCGCCCGGCGCCCGGCTTGAAGCGCGAGCCGAGCCGGTAGCGGTTGCCCGGATGCAGGAAGTGCACGAACGTGACGGGCAGCCCGTTCGTCCAGGTGCGGCGCGTGAGCGTGAGGCACGGCTCGTCGGCGCGCATGTCGAGCAGCCGCGCCTGTTCGCCGGTCGGCAGCGACGCGTCGACGACGTGCTCGATTTCCAGTTCGTAGTGCGACACGTTGTTGAACAGGTATTCGGACGGCGGCTCGGTCTGGAAATCCTGATCGATGAATTCGGGCGCGGCGGCCGGGTTCACGTAGCGATCCTCGAGCTGGATCGGGCGGCCGTTTTCCTCGTGCACGCACACCACGTGAAAGACCGGCGTGTTGACCGCCAGCCCGAATGCGGCCGCGACCTCGAACGACGCGGGCTCGCGCGACCGGCTGAGCACGCGGCAGCGGTATTCGTGCCCGCGCGCGCGGATCTCGTCGCGGATGTGCGCGATCATCAGCAGGTTCGACTGCGGCTTCACTTCGGCGACGAAGGTGCCGACGCCCGCGATGCGCTTCAGCACGCCTTCCTCGGTCAGCTCGCGCAGCGCGCGGTTGACCGTCATGCGCGCGACGCCGAATTGCGCGGCGAGATCGAGTTCGGACGGAATGCGGTCCCCCGGGCGCCAGTCGCCCGAATCGACGTTCTGGCGAACGAGCGTCTTGATCTGCTGGAACGGTGCGGTGGCCTTTGTGACCATCGGGGGATCCTTGCGCGAAGAAGTGACGAGTCTAGTCGTCGTGACTGACGATGACCAGGATCTCCGCCTGCGCGGCGCCGAGGCTGCGCGTGCGGTGCGGGATGAGTGCGTTGAAATAGACTGAGTCGCCGGTCTTGAGTTGCACCGTCTCGTTCGGAAATTCGATTTCGACGCGCCCCTTGTGCACGAACAGGAATTCCTCGCCTTCGTGCTCGCGGAACGTCGATGCGACGAATTCGTGCGGCGGATGCACGACGAACGGCAGCATCTTTTTCGGCGCGACGCCGGCCGCGATGCTTTCGAAGCGGTGCGCGTGGCTGTCGGCCGCCGCGCCCATCGCCGTGCGCTCGCCGGCGCGCGTGACCGTGATCAGCTCGCGATTGCGGCTTTCCGAGAACAGTTGCTCGACGTCGACATTCAGCGCTTTCGACAGCTTGAGCGCGACCGCGATCGACGGCACGCTCAGGCCACGCTCGACTTTCGACAGGTAGCTCTTGGTGAGGCCGGTCTCGTCGGCCAGCACATCGAGCGTCCAGCCCTTCTGTTTTCTGAGCAGCTTCAGGCGAATCGTCATGGGGCGCCAGATGTCCTTCAAAAAACCGATTGTAACGCATGACACTATGTGTCATATAATGGATCATGTGTCACGAATCCCGGGGAAGCGGCTTCGGGCGACGCGACACATCCGACCCATTCAGGAGGTGAACATGGCGGAAACGCTGAGTTTGACGAAGGAGGCGCTGGTCGCGCTGGCGGAGCGGCGTCTTGAAAACGAGGTGGGCGACAGCGGCTGGTCCGCGCGACAGAAGCTCGCGCTCACGTGCCGGATCCTGTTCGACGCCGGCCACGATTCCGGCCTGGCCGGGCAGATCACGTGTCGCGCGGGCGACGCCGGCACGTACTACACGCAGCGGCTCGGGCTGGGTTTCGACGAGATCTCGGCCGCGAACCTGCTGCGCGTCAACGAGGATCTCGACGTCGTCGACGGCGAAGGCATTCCGAACCCGGCCAACCGGTTCCACACGTGGATCTATCGCGAGCGCCCGGACGTGAACTGCATCATCCATACGCATCCGGCGCATGTCGCCGCGCTGTCGATGCTCGAGCAGCCGCTCGTCGTGTCGCATATGGACACCTGCCCGCTGTACGACGATTGCGCGTTCCTGAAGGACTGGCCCGGCGTGCCGGTCGGCAACGAGGAAGGTGAAATCATCTCGAAGGCGCTCGGCAGCAAGCGCGCGATCCTGCTGTCGCATCACGGCCAGCTCGTGGTCGGCAAGACGATCGAGGAAGCGTGCATGCTCGCGCTGCTGATCGAGCGGGCCGCGAAGCTGCAACTGCTCGCAATGTCGGCCGGCGAGATCAAGCCGGTACCGCCGGCGCTGGCACGGGAGGCGCATGACTGGATTTCGAAACCGAAGCGCGATGCCGTGACGTTCGACTATTACGCGCGCCGCGCATTGCGCACGCATCGCGACTGCGTCGCGTGAACGAGCGCATCGCTTTCACCGCATTCACGCATCATTGAGGAATACACATCGTGTCTATCTTGCTGCAAGGCATCATTGCCTACCCGGTCACACCGTTCTCCGCCGACGGCGGCGTCGACCTGAAAACGCTCGATGCGCTGATCGAGCGCCTGATCGCCGACGGCGTTCATGCGATTGCCCCGCTGGGCAGTACCGGCGAGAGCGCATACCTGTCCGACGCCGAATGGGAGGCGGTGGCCACCGCGTCGATCCGCGCGGTGGGCCGGCGCGTGCCGACCGTCGTCGGCATCTCCGATCTCACCACGGCGGGCGCGGTGCGCCGCGCGCGCTTCGCCGAACAGGCCGGCGCCGATGCGGTGATGGTGCTGCCGGTGTCGTACTGGCCGCTCGGCAACGACGAGATCGTCGCGCACTACCGCGCGATCGGCGACGCGATCGGCATTCCGATCATGCTGTACAACAACCCGGCGACGAGCGGCGTCGACATGTCGCCCGACCTGATCGCGACGATCTGCCGGACCGTCGACAACGTCACGATGGTCAAGGAGAGCACCGGCGACATCGGCCGGCTGCACCGGCTCGCGCAGTTGAGCGACGGGGCGATCCCGTTCTACAACGGCAGCAATCCGATGGCGCTCGCCGCGCTGGCCGCGGGCGCGGCGGGATGGTGCACGGCAGCGCCGAACTTGAACGCCGCGTTGCCGCTCGCGCTGGTCGACGCGATGCGCGCGGGCGACCTGACGCGCGCCAGGTCGGTCTTGCATGCGCAGTTGCCGCTGCTGCAGTTCATCGTCAACGGCGGGCTGCCGGTGACCGTAAAGGCCGGATTGCGCCTGCGCGGCTTCGACGCGGGCGAACCGAGGAAGCCGCTGCTGCCGCTTGGCGATGCGCGCACGCGCGAACTCGAACGCCTGCTCGCGGCGCTGCCGGACGGTGTACCGGCGTGAGCGACGAAGCACGGCCGGCGATCGCGGCCATCGTCGGCGTGGTGCGGGTCGGCACGAGCCGGCCGCTGGCCGGCACGTCGCACGCGAGCGCGATCGACAAGCGGCCGGTCGACGCGCGTCTGTGGCTGGGCGCGCTCGGTTTTGCCGGCGACGAGCAGGCCGATGCGCGGCATCACGGCGGGCCGGACAAGGCGGTCCATCACTATGCGCACGACCACTATGCGTGGTGGGCCGCGCAGATCGGCGCACGCGACGTGCTTGCGCAACCGGGCGCGTTCGGCGAGAACCTGTCGACGCATGGCGTGACCGAGCGCGACGTGTGCCTCGGTGACGTATTCACGCTGGGCGGCGCCGTGCTTCAGGTGACGCAGTCGCGGCAGCCGTGCTGGAAGCTCAACGCGCGCTTCGATCATCCGCGGATGGCCGCGCTCGTGCAGCAAAGCGGGCGGACCGGGTGGTACTACCGCGTGCTGCACGAAGGCTGGGTGGCGCCGGGCGACGCAGTGGCGCTGCATGAGCGCCGCTACCCGCAATGGCCGCTGTCGACGGTGCTCGATGTGCTGTACCGGCGCACGCTCGATATGGCCGCGCTCGATGCGCTGTGTGACGTTCCGGTGCTGCCGCCCGGCTGGCGCAAGATGCTTGAAAAGCGCCGGGCCGAGCGACAGGTCGAAGACTGGACGAAACGGCTCGACGGATGACAGGCCGCGTCTCGGGGCTTACCTCGCGGCCCGTGGTTTACCTGGTCGGCAATTCCCGCACGTCGGCCGTCGACGTGGAGCCGAACGCGTCGCTCAGCGCATAGCCGATCAACTGGCGTGCGGCTGCCTCGGGCGTCGAAAGCGCGCCGCTCGACTTCAACTGGTCGAACTTCTCGCGCATCGGGAAGTTGGCTTCGCTGGTCGAGCGGATCGTCGCCTGCATGCCCGTATCGACGACACCCGGTGCGACGCTGCAGATCCGCAGCGCGCGGTTCGCGTCGAGCGCGACCGCGCGCGCGTGATGATCGAGCGCGGCCTTGGTCGCGCAGTAGACGCTCCAGCCCGCATACGCGTTGCGCGCGGCGCCGCTCGACACGTGCAGGATCCGGCATTCGGTCGGGGCGGCTGCCGCCTGCGCGAGCGCGGCCGACAGCATCAGTGGCGCCGCGACGTTCAGGCCGACCGCGCGCGCGACGAGCGCCGGATCCTGCGCGTCGAGCGGCCCGATCGGGTCGACGACGCCCGCGTTGTTGAAGAGCAGCACGATCGACGCGCCGTCGACGAAGCGGCGCAGCGTGTCGCCGGCGAGCCAGGTCGCGACGGCCGACGTGTCCGACAGGTCGAGTTCGATTTCCGCGAAGCGGTCGCCGGCCTGCGCGGCGAGCGACGGATGACGGCTGCGCGACACGCCGAGCACGGCGATCCCTTCCTGCAGCAGCTGTTCGGCGAGCGATGCGCCGAGGCCGCGCGTGTGTCCGGTGACGATGGCGCGCACGTGCGGCGCTGAAGAGGATGCAGTCATGGCGGTGAACGAGTGAACGAATGAACCGTGTCGAAAGTGGCGCGCATGCGCGGCGGCACGGTGTGCGGGACGGGCGATGCGCGGTGTCGGCGTGGCGTGTGAAGATGGCCCGCGCCGCGCCGCGCCGCGTGTCCGGGTGAACGCGTATCGTAGCGCCGGCCTGCGCGACGCGCAAACCCGGGACAAGGCCGCGCGTGAGGGTGGTGCGTGCGTTCGCGCCGCCGAGCGCATGCTTCGCCCGCGCGCCGCCGCCCGGCCGATCCGCTGGACGAAAGCCGGCTGCGGCAAGTGCGCGCGTCGTGACGCCGCGCGACGCCGGGCCGCGCATCGCGAGCTATCATATGGCTCGCCCGTTCGCGACGCCGGACGGGCGGCGACCGTTTCCCTTCACCTGCTGCACGCCGCGACGCCACTCATGAACACCACGCCGGACCTGCCCACGCCCCGCGCCCTGCGCGAACTCACGCCCCTCGAAGCCCGCATTCTCGGGGTGCTCGTCGAGAAGCAGCACACGGTGCCGGACACCTATCCGCTGTCGCTGAACGCGCTGACCGCGGGCTGCAACCAGAAAACCGCGCGCGCACCGGTGATGAACGTCAGCGACGACGAAGTCACGACCGCGCTCGACGGGCTCAAGCACCTGAGCCTCGTGATGGAGGGGAGCAGCAGCCGCGTGCCGCGTTTCGAACACAACGTGAACCGCGTGCTCGGGATCCCGAGCCAGGCGATCGCGCTGCTGACGATCCTGCTGCTGCGCGGCCCGCAGACGGCCGCCGAACTGCGCCTGAACAGCGCACGCCTGCACGGCTTCGCGGACATCTCGTCGGTCGAGGCGTTTCTCGACGAACTCGCGGCGCGTGCGCAGCCGCTCGTCGTCCGGCTGCCGCGCGCGCCCGGTGCGCGCGAGAACCGCTGGATGCACCTGATGTGCGGCGAGGTGAACGTGGCCGACTACGCCGGCTCGGATACGGGCGGCGGCGCGGATTCCGTTCCGCCGTCCGAGTTCGAGGCGCTGAAGGCCGAGCAGAAGCGGCTGACCGATGAAGTGGCGCGGCTGCATGCACTCGTTCAGCGGATGGCGACCGAACTGGGGATCGACGTCGACGGGCCGGGCGACGCAGGTTGACAGACCGGCCGAGCCGACGCGACACCGGCGCGCATGCGGGCGCGCCGGGTGACGGCCCTGCCTCCCGCCGTGGCCCGCAGCCGCGTTACCAGCGGCACCCCGTCTTCACGGACGCATCGACGTCCTGCGCCCACGCAAAGTCGGTTTTCTTGCCGGTGCGTGCATGGGTGTACGTCATCGAATAGACGATCGCGCCCTGGCTCATCATCTCGTATTCGCCGTTGATCTTGCCGTCGACCATTTCCCACCACGTGGTCGTGAACTGGTACGGGCGGCCTTCCGCGAGTTCTTCGTGTTCCTCGTGCTTGAACAGCAGCGGAATCGCCGTCTTCGATTTCGCATACCGGACGACGCCACCTTGCCACTTGGCCACGTCGTCGTAATACGTGCGCAGCTCGAAGCGAACGGGTTTGTCGCCGGTCGCCCTGAAGCACAGCACTTCCGTGCTGACTTCGGCCGATGCGGGCAAGGCGATGCACAGCAGCAACGCGGCGAATGCCTTTTTCATGGTGGTGTGTCAGTGATGGAGAAGCGATTCAGCCGATGCTGATTCGCGTGGCGCCTGCGTCGACGAGCCGGAACAGCAGATCCTCGACCGCCGCGCCCGGCGCCGAACCGAGATCCGCATTCACGCGCCATCCCTGCTCCGTGCGCGCCGGTTCCGACAGATAGTGAACGATGCCGTGCAGGCCGTCCTCGGCCGGCACGCCTGCGTCGTCGGCGTCGAACCACGCGAAGAACCATGTCTTGAACGCGTCGGTGGCCGCGGCCTCGCCGAGACCGTCGGCTTCGATCGTCGCCCAGTCCCACACGAACGGCCGGATCGACACGGCCGCCGTTTCGAGTTCGAACGCGAACGCCTCGAAATCCAGTTGCGTGGTCGAGTCGACCATCGCCGGCTGGCCGGCCGATTCGCCTTCGGCATGAACGATGTCGGCGCGGCACGGCAGCGCGAGCGGGCCTTCGGTGGCCAGCGTGCCGTCGGCTTTCCGGTAGGCCGGCTCGACGACGGCGGCCGGTTGCGCTGCCGCTTGCGCGAGCAGGTCGGCGTAGGGCTGGCGGATGGCGCTGAGCAGTTCGGATACGGTCATCGTGGCGTGTCGGGTCAAGTAGCGAACGATCAATCTCTGACGGATGGCGCGTCGTGCCGCCTGCGTCGAACGACGGGCCGCATCGGCAGCGGACAGGCATGATCGTACGGTACCTCGGTGACACGCGACCACTCGGCCGAACGGCCGGCGGACCCGGGTCGCGTCGCGGCTGGCGGCCATCGGAACTTGCGTGACTCCGGTTCCATGAAACCCTGTCGAACGGCCCGGAAACGTCGGCAAGCGCACGCACGAAACGTGCGGCATCGGCGCCGCGCGCCGAATGCCGGTGATTCCTTGCGGATCGCCCGTCCGTCTTCGTCCGGCGTCTTGACGTCGGTCGCCTTTCCCCCGCCGTGCCTCGCTGCCGCCTTGCGCGAGTGCCATAATCGAGCCTGCCACTCATTCCAGACGTCCCCCGGAGAATCCCCATGCAGAACCTCGACAATCCTTCCCACGATCGCGAGGTAGGCAGCGCCGACGCGACGCAGGACACCACGCGTATCGACGACGTCCGCATCGGCGCCGTGCGTCCGCTGATCTCGCCCGCGCTGCTGCAGGACGAACTGCCGGTGCCGGCCGCCACGCAGACGCTCGTCGAGGACACGCGCCGCGCGATCGGCGACATCCTGCACGGTCGCGACGACCGGCTGTTGCTCGTCGTCGGCCCGTGCTCGATCCACGACCACGACCAGGCGCTCGAGTACGCCCGCCGCCTCAAGGCCGCCGCCGACGCGCTGAAGGACGACCTGCTGATCACGATGCGCGTGTACTTCGAGAAGCCGCGCACGACCGTCGGCTGGAAGGGGTACATCAACGATCCGCGTCTGGACGGCAGCTTCCGCATCAACGAAGGGCTGCGCGCGGCGCGGCAACTGCTGCTCGACATCAACGCGCTCGGCCTGCCGGCGTCGACCGAATTCCTCGACCTGCTGAGCCCGCAGTACATCGCCGACCTGATCGCGTGGGGCGCGATCGGCGCGCGCACGACCGAGAGCCAGAGCCATCGTCAGTTGGCATCGGGGCTGAGCTGCCCGATCGGCTTCAAGAACGGCACCGACGGCGGCGTGCAGGTCGCGTCGGACGCGATCGTCGCCGCGCGCGCGAGCCATGCGTTCATGGGGATGACGAAGATGGGGATGGCCGCGATCTTCGAGACGCGCGGCAACGACGACGCGCACGTGATCCTGCGCGGCGGCAAGAACGGGCCGAACTACGATGCCGAGCACGTCGAGGCGAGCTGCGCGGTGCTGCGCAAGAGCGGGTTGCGCGAACAGGTGATGGTCGATTGCTCGCATGCGAACTCGAACAAGTCGCATGAGCGGCAGATCGACGTCGCGCAGGATCTCGCGCGGCAACTGTCGCAGGGCGAGCACCGGATCGTCGGCGTGATGGTGGAGAGCCATCTCGAGGCCGGGCGGCAGGACCTGAAGCCGGGCGTGCCGTTGCAGTACGGGGTGTCGATTACCGATGCGTGCTTGAGCTGGGGGCAGACGGAACCGGTGCTCGATGTGCTGGCGGAGGCGGTGCGGCATCGCAGGGTGTATTCGCGGAATGCGTGATGCGGCGTGGCTGCGTGGCGGGCTGGTGTCCGCCGCGTAGTTCGTGCACCGGTGACGACCGGTTGCCTGTCAGCGTTCTCCTGATCGACATGCCGTGGCGCGTGCTTTCCCCGCCGCGCGCACCCCATATCCGCACGTTCATTGATCTCCATCCGGCCCACCCCGCCTGCCAAGCCGCACCCCGAACGCACGATCCGGCGAATGCCGCTACCATGAAGCCGTGTTGCACACTGCGGCCCGGCCACGCCGGTCCGTCCTGCACACACGCAGTGGCGGCGCGGCCGGCCGCCACGCGACCGACGAAGCGCGGGGCGCTCACCGATCAGCCGTTGCGCCCGCGCCGCTTCGCTCCCGGAATCAACAACAACCGAACCGGAGTGCAATACACATGAAGTTCTACAAGACCCTCATCGCCGCAACCGTCCTCGCATCGAGCGTCAGCGCGCACGCGCAGATCGCCGGCGCGCAGCCGCTCAGCGTGACCGTCGAGCAATCGCAGGCGCTGCTCGAAGGCTGGAGCGTGAAGAAGAGCGTGCTCGGCAAGACCGTGTACAACGACGCGAACCAGAAGGTCGGCACGGTGCGCGACCTGATCGTCGCGCCGGACGGCTCGGTGTCGGCGGCGATCGTGTCGGCCGGCGGCTTCCTCGGCGTGGCCGCGCATGACGTCGCGGTGCCGATCGCGTCGCTCGACGTGCGCAACGGCAACATCTACCTGCCGGGTGCGACGAAGGATGCGCTGAAGGCCACGCCGGCGTTCCAGTACGCGAAGGTGCCGTCGCCGCCGAAGCCGAAGAAGATCGACGAGCAGCACTGATGCACGCGGCCCGGCGCGCGATGTGCCGGGCCCGGCCGACCGCGCGCCAGCTCCGGCCGCGCGTCGGCGCGACAGTCGGGCACGACAGCGTAGCGCCCGGCGCATCGCTCCTGTCGGATCAATGGCGATGCGGCTGTATTGCCGCGCCGCATGCGGCCCGAACCGATGTCGCGCATGCCATGACCGCCGGCATCGTCACCCCATCCACACCGCATCGAAACCGAACGCGACCGGCCCGCTCAGCAACACGCTGCCCGCTCCGTCCCACTGCACGACGACATCCCCGCCGTCGCAGGTGACGCGCACCGTCTCGTCGAGCAGCCCGCGCCGGATGCCGTTGACCACCGCGCCGCACGAACACGATCCCGAACCGAGCGGCACGCCGCCGCCGCGCTCCCAGATGCGCAGCCGGATGTGCGTGCGGCTGACGACCTGCACGAAGTGCACGTTCGTTTTCAGCGGAAACAGCGGATGCGTCTCGATCGCCGGGCCGAGCGTTTCGACGTCGACCGCGCCGAGATCGTCGACGAAGAACGTGCAGTGCGGGTTCCCCATGTTGCACGCGGCCGGGGCGCCGGGCAGCGGGAGCGCGAGCGTGTCGGCTGGCTCGGCGACGGGCACGTCCTGCCAGCCGGTGCGCGGCGCGCCCATCTCGACGGTGACCCGCCCGTGCGCATCCTGCGAGCATGACAGGCGGCCGCGGTTGGTGCGCAGCACGACCGACGACGCACCGGTTTCCCGCATCAGCTTCCACGCGACGCCGCGCGTCGCGCTGCCGCAGGTATCGAGCGCGGAGCCGTCGGGGTTCCAGAATGCGACGCGGGCGGCCGCGTCGTCGCAGTCCGAGATCACCGCGAGCTGGTTGAAACCGATCCCGTTACGGCGGTCGCCCATGCGCCGCACGAGGCCGCGGTCGATGCGATGCGCGCCGGCGTCCCGGCCACGCAGGTCGACGACGACGAAATCGTCGCCGTTCGCGTTCATCTTCTGAAATCCGATCGGCATGGCGGGTCCGGAATCGAGGCACGCGAATACTGTACGTGGCCTGCCGGCGGCGAGCAATCGCGGCCCGGCGACGCGCCCGCGACACGCGACGCCCCACGTCTACGTAATTCTACGTAGCCCCGCATACGTAGTTGTGCGCTTGTAAGCCGCCCCCGTCGCGCGGAATACTACGGCCCACTGCCGCGCTTTCCACGAGACGCGGCACGACGCATCGACGTCACGCGGATTCGGCGCCTCGCCGGATCCACTCAAAACCACATAGGAGACCAGGAGACGCCATGAATCGGGCTTCCAGTACCCTGCTCTGGATCGCGGTCGCGCTGCTCGGCGCGTTCGCGTTCGGGACGATCGCACTTGCGCACGGCGAACGCGTCAGCGCGCTCTGGATCGTGATCGCCGCAGTCTGCGTATATCTGATCGCATATCGCTTCTACAGCCGTTTCATCGCCAGCAAGGTGATGCAGCTCGACGGGCTGCGGATGACGCCGGCGGTCAAGTACAACGACGGCCTCGACTACGTGCCGACCAACAAGTACGTGCTGTTCGGCCATCACTTCGCCGCGATCGCCGGCGCCGGGCCGCTCGTCGGCCCCGTGCTCGCCGCGCAGATGGGCTACACGCCCGGCATGCTGTGGATCCTGGCCGGCGTCGTGTTCGCCGGCGCGGTGCAGGACTTCATCGTGCTGTTCATCTCGACGCGCCGCGACGGCCGCTCGCTTGGCGACCTCGTCAAGATGGAACTCGGCACGGTGCCCGGGGTGATCGCCCTGTTCGGCGCGTTCCTGATCATGGTGATCATCCTCGCGGTGCTCGCGCTGATCGTCGTGAAGGCGCTGACGAATTCGCCGTGGGGCACGTTCACCGTCGCCGCGACGATTCCGATCGCGCTGTTCATGGGCGTCTACACGCGCTACATCCGTCCGGGCCGCATCGGCGAAGTGTCGATCATCGGCTTCGTCGGGCTGATGGCGGCGATCGCGTTCGGCCAGAACGTCAGCGCCTCGCCGACGCTCGCCGCATGGTTCACGTTCAGCGGCACGCAGCTCACGTGGATCCTGATCGGCTACGGCTTCGTCGCATCGGTGCTGCCGGTGTGGCTGCTGCTCGCGCCGCGCGACTACCTGTCGACGTTCCTGAAGATCGGCACGATCCTCGGCCTCGCGATCGGCATTCTGGTCGTCGCACCGGAACTGAAGATGCCCGCGCTGACGAAGTTCGTCGACGGCACCGGCCCGGTGTGGTCGGGCAACCTGTTCCCGTTCCTGTTCATCACGATCGCGTGCGGCGCGGTGTCGGGCTTCCACGCGCTGATCTCGTCGGGCACGACGCCGAAGCTGATCGACAACGAAACCAACGCGCGCTTCATCGGCTACGGCGCGATGCTGATGGAATCGTTCGTCGCGATCATGGCGCTGGTCGCCGCGTGCGTGATCGAGCCGGGCATCTACTTCGCGATGAACGCGCCGGCCGCCGTGCTCGGCTCGACGCCGGAAGCGGTTGCGAACACGGTCACGCAGTGGGGCTTCGTGCTGACGCCCGACATGCTGACGCAGACCGCGAAGGCCGTCGGCGAAACGACGATCATCGCGCGCGCGGGCGGCGCGCCGACGCTGGCCGTCGGCATGGCGCACATCCTGCACCAGGTGATCGGCGGCGAAGCGATGATGGCGTTCTGGTATCACTTCGCGATCCTGTTCGAGGCGCTGTTCATCCTGACGGCTGTCGATGCGGGCACGCGTGCGGGCCGCTTCATGCTGCAGGACCTGCTCGGCACGTTCCACCCGGCGCTCAAGCGCACCGAGTCGCTGCCCGCGAACCTGGTCGCCACCGCGCTGTGCGTGGCCGCGTGGGGCTACTTCCTGTACCAGGGCGTGATCGATCCGCTCGGTGGCATCAACACGCTGTGGCCGCTGTTCGGCATCTCGAACCAGATGCTGGCCGCGATCGCGCTGGTGCTCGGCACCGTCGTGCTGTTCAAGATGAAGCGCGAGCGTTATGCATGGGTGACGATGGTGCCGACGGCGTGGCTGCTGATCTGCACGCTGACCGCCGGCTGGCAGAAGATTTTCGACGCGAACCCGAAGGTCAGCTTCCTCGCGCACGCCGCGAAGCTGCAGGCCGCAGTGGACGAAGGCAAGGTGCTCGCGCCGGCGAAGTCGATCGCGCAGATGCAGCGGATCATCTTCAACGACTACATCGATGCGGCGCTGGCCGGGCTGTTCATCTTCGTCGTCATCAGCATCGCGGTGTATGGCGCGATCGCCGTGCTGCGCGCGCGCCGCGAGTCGAAGCCGACCGTGCGCGAGACGCCGTACGAAGCGATGCCGGCCGCGCAGGCGCTCGGCAGCGGACGTTAAGGGGAGGCCGCGATGTTCACCGATCTCGGCGGCGACCTGCGCAGCGCGGGGCGTTACCTCGGGCAGGCGTTGCGGCTGATGGTCGGCCTGCCCGACTACGACACCTACGTCGCGCACATGCGCGCAACCCATCCGGACCGCGAGCCGATGACCTACGAGGAATTCTTCCGCGAGCGTCAGAACGCGCGGTACGGATCGGGGGCAGGGAAGTGTTGCTGAACCGTGCCGGCGCAGCCGGCCGGTAAGACGGACCGATGGCGGTCCGGTGACGGACCAGGAAGCGCCGCGAAGGCATTCGCGGCGCTTTTTGTTTTGGGGGCAGGGCGGCGCGCGCGGCGCCGCCGCCGCCGCGGCGCTTGACCGGCTTCAGCGCGGCTTGATTCACCGGCCGGTATCATAGGGCTCTGCTTTTTTCCGAAGAATCCGCGCAGGAGAACCCGTCGTGCATGTCGGTGAGCGTTTCAACAGCATTTCCCATCTCGTCGGCGCGGTGCTGTCGGTGGCAGGGCTGGTCGCACTGGTGACGATGGGCGCGCTCGACCGCGATCCCTACAAGATCGTGAGCTTCAGCGTGTACGGCGCGATGCTGATCCTGCTTTACGGGATCTCGACGGCGTATCACAGCGTGCGCAACCCGCGCCTGAAGGCGATCCTGCAGAAGTGCGACCATTCGGCCATCTATCTGCTGATCGCGGGCAGCTACACGCCGTTCACGCTCGTCACGCTGCGCGGCCCGTGGGGTTGGTCGCTGTTCGGCGTGAGCTGGGGGCTCGCCGCATTCGGGATCGCGCAGGAGCTCACGCTCGGGCGGCGCACGCGCATCGTGTCGATGGTGCTGTACGTGCTGATGGGCTGGCTCGCGCTCGTCGCGATCCGTCCGCTGATCCATGCGCTGCCGCCGGTCGGTACCGCATGGCTCGTGGCCGGCGGCGTCATCTACAGCGCGGGGATCTACTTCTTCATCAACGACGAGCGCATCCGCCACGGGCACGGCATCTGGCATCTTTTCGTGCTGGCCGGCAGCCTGTGCCAGTTCGTCAGTGTCGCGATGTATGTCGCGTGAGCGACGCGGGGCGGCGGCGAATGCGCGGCCGCATGCGGCGGCCGTGTCAGCCGGAGCAAGCGTGCCGGGCGTTCGTGGTGGTCGTCGGCGTCAGGTGCGGCCGGTCGCTGGCGCGACGTTCCGCAGCGCGCTGAACCCGACCCACCCCCAGTAGACGCGATGATGCGCGATCAACCCGTCGCGCAGATCCATCACCTCGACGAGATCGACCTGATCGCCGTCCGGCGTTTCGCGCGGATATTCCCACGTGAGTTGCCGGCCGTTCGAGAAGAACAGCCCTGTCCGATACCAGCGTCCGAGCGGGTTCCCCGGATTGCGCAGGCCCGCCGCGAAGAACGCGCCGATCGCGGCCTTGCCGTGCAGCATGCCCGAGCCGTGGTCGGGCAGCGTGGCGACGATCAACGGCGTTTCGAGGATCGCGTCGTCCGCGTACAGCGACATCAGCGCGTCGAGGTCGCGTGCGACGACGGCGGCGTGCCAGTCTTGGTGGATGCGTTGCGCATCGATGTCGGCGTGGGTCATGACGGGTTCCGGCAAGCGTGGGTAACGGAACCACTGTATCGACGCCACGGCGCCGGACGTTTCAATGCAGGCCGAAACGTGGAGGTCGCGCGTGCCGAGCGCGACCGTGTACCGCCCGTCAGCCCCCCAGCGCGCCGAGATTCAGTTCATACGACTTGCCGATCCAAACCGCGCTGTCGCGATGATCGCGCAGTTCGTCGTGGGTATTCGGATGCAGGAAGAGGTCGAGCGCGCCGTGATTCAGCACGAGCCACGGCACGATGGTGTCGAATCGCGCGGCGCCGAATGCGATCTGGTACGACCAGGCCGGATGCGGGCCGACGAGGCGCTCGTGAAAGCGGCCGAGCTCGATGATCGCGCCGAATCGTTCCTCGACGACGAGGCGAAACGCCCAGGCCGCGTCGCGGCTCGCGGCGTCGAAGTAGACGTGTGCATGCCAACTGTCGATGGCGGTGGTGTCGATGGCAGCCATGGTGGAACTCGAGAGAAGAACAGGGAAGGGATGGGAGCCGTGATTGACGGCCGATGCGCAATTATCGCGCTGACTCGTCGGACACGTCTCGTCACCGAGCGGTAAATCGGTGCGGATGATTTGTCGTGCGTCATGGAAACCAGCGCGTTCGTCGAGGCATTTCCAGTTCATGTCGGCATGCACGCGATCGCGCCGAAAGCCTTGATAGCCCGCGCTTCGGCCGAAATCGCAGCGGCAATACGTCATTTCAAAAACTGCAAAAGCGATTCGCGCGCCGCTTCGAATCGTCTGCGAAAACGCGATCAGGTAGTTGAATGAAATAAAGAAATTCCGTACATGCGGTATTGGCGAAACACGCGGATCGCGGCCCGCCTGTCGACGCCGAAAATATCAATTGCGGAATCGGCTATTCAAGCCCACGGCCACGCGACATACGATGATTGCACCGCATCGACGACGGAGATCGATGCGGAAACAACCATCTGGAGGCCATGATGCGATCCGTTGTTTCCCTTGCTGTCCTGTCCGGCGCGCTTGCCGCGCTGCCCGCCGCGAGCTTCGCGCAGTCCGTCAACACCGAGTGGCAGTCGAACGTCGCACCGTTGACCTGGTCGGCGGCGCGTGCCGAAACCGACGTGCAACTGATGCAGATGACGCGCGCCGGCTATCGCGCGACGACGGCCGGCAACCAGAACTATCCGCTCGCGATGCAGCGTGCGCTCGAACGCGTGCGGAACCCGGTGCCCGATCGTTCGCGCGAGGAGAAGGCCGCGATGGAAGCGCGCGCGGCCGGCGCCGCGCAGAGCGGCCATCCGGTAAAGGCGTTCTTCGTGAAGACCGCGTACTACCTGAAGGGCGAGAACACGTTCTGATGCGGGAGACGAGCATGGCATGCGCAATCCGACTCCCCGGCGCGTTGCACGCGTCGGCGATCCGCGGGCTGCCGGCTGCGTGCGCGACCCGGCGGCGGGACGACGTGCACGGTGCGCGGCGCCGCGCGAACGGCAGTCGCGACGCGAGCCGCGGCACCGTCGCGTGCCGCATCGCGAGGCCGGGATTCGACGCGCACGGCGTGGCCGCAAGCGAGGACGGATCATGAAGGCCGTCCGAAAAGGCCGTCGCCACCCGCCGTTGACGCGCGAGTGGCTGCTGCCGCTGCCGCCCGCGCATGTGCGCGACATCTCGCTGAAATGCCACATGGCGCTCGTCGCGCTGCGCGGCGAGCACGGCAGCGAAGCATTGCTGATGCGGCTGCGCACGAGCGTCTACCTGGTGTTCCTCGCGCTCGACGATGCGGTATCCCCGGATGCGAGCATCGACCTGTGTGTCGACGCGGAGCGCGTGCTCGACGCGAGCGTCGAGCGCGCCGCGCAAAGCGGCGCATGGACGCTGCACGACGACGAATGCACGGTGCTCGAACGCGTGCTCGCCGTGAACGACACATGCGTCGCGACGCTCACGCGACATCGGCTCGCCGAGCTGTGGCGTCATGTGTGCGCGTTCGCGTCCACCGAGCAGCGGGCACTGGTCGCACAGGCGGCGGCGAAGATGCGGGAACCGGCCGTGCTGCATTGAGCGGCGGCAACGCGACCGGCCTCCGGGCCGCGTTTCATACGTGTCCCATTCCCTGGGGCCGACTCTCGCCGTCTAATGGCATGACAGGAGCCGAACGGGTTCGGTCGACGACGCGCCATCCTCGCGTTGGCGACGATCGTGCGTGTCGGCGCGAACGCATTCGTTTCGGTCAGGAGGAGCGATGGCGCTATACAGGATCGGCGGCTACTTCACGTGCGGAAGCGGTCGCGCATTCAACGAGAACCTGCCGCCGGGCAGTGAAGTGACGGTTGCGGGCATCTATCGATGCACCGTATGCGGCGACGAGATCGGCATCGCGAAGTTGCAGGCGCTGCCGTCCGACGACGAGCATCGGCACGATCTCGATCCGCCGTGCGACCCGCTGCTCGATCCCGGCCCGACTGCATGGCAACTGATCGCGGCGGCGCAGTCGAGACACTAGGCGGTCGGCGTTCGCATGCGCGGGCGTGCGCGGTACGCGCCGGCCCCCACGACGACGCCCGACAAAACAAAAGCGCCACGGAGCGAATCCCGTGGCGCTTCTTCGATGCCGGCCGATACGGAGGCGCGAACCTCCGCATCGCGACACGCGCTTAAGCCGCCGTTGCCGGCTTGGCCGGCTTCTGCAGCTTGCCCTTGCCGGCGCGCTGGATTTCCTCGAGCTTGATCTCGACGTGGCGCGAGAACACGTACTCGGCCGGACGCTGCTTCGCGATCGAGATGTCCGGCGCGAACGCGCCTTCAGTCTTGATACCCTTCCGGCTCACGGCGAACGCCTTCAGCGGATGCGCGATCGTGTCCATCACGGCGGTGGCTTCGAAGCCGCAGTGGACCATGCAGTCCGCGCACTTCTCGTAGTTGCCGACGCCGTAGTTGTCCCAGTTCGTGTCTTCCATCAGTTCCTTGAAGGTCTTCACGTAACCTTCGCCGACCAGATAGCACGGCTTCTGCCAGCCGAACACGGTACGCGCCGGGTTGCCCCACGGCGTGCACTTGTACGTCTGGTTGCCGGCCAGGAAGTCGAGGAACAGCGACGACTGGCTGAACGACCAGCGCTTGCCGCCTTCGCCGCGCTTCAGGATCTCGCGGAACAGGTTCTTCGTCTTGTCGCGGTTCAGGAAGTGCTGCTGATCCGGCGCGCGCTCGTACGCATAGCCCGGCGACACGGTGATGCCGTCGACGCCGATCGGCCCCAGCGTATCGAAGAACTTCGCGACGCGCTCGGGGATCGCATCGTTGAACAGCGTGCAGTTGATGTTCACGCGGAAGCCGCGGCGCTTCGCTTCCTTGATGGCCGCGACCGCCTTGTCGTACACGCCTTCCTGGGACACGGAATGGTCGTGCATGTCCTTGTCGCCGTCGAGGTGGACCGACCAGACGAAGTACGGATTCGGCTCGTAGTCGTCCATCTTCTTTTCCATCAGGAGCGCGTTCGTGCACAGGTACACGAATTTCTTGCGCTTCATGATGCCCTTGACGATCTCCGGCATCTCCTTGTGGAGCAGCGGTTCGCCGCCGGCGATCGACACGATGGGCGCGCCGCACTCGTCGACGGCTTCCAGGCATTCCTCGATGGACAGGCGCTGGTTCAGGATCGGGTCCGGATAGTCGATCTTGCCGCAGCCGTTACAGGCGAGGTTGCAGCGGAACAGCGGTTCGAGCATCAGCGCGAGCGGATAGCGTTTGTTGCCGGACAGGTGTTGGCGCATGATGTATGCGCCGACGCGGACTTGCTGGAGCAGCGGAATAGACAAGAGATGTCCTCCTTAAACTTCGCGGGCGACAGCTTGCGTAAGCTTCGCCGGCAACTTGAATTCGACTTTTTCCTCACGGCCCGCCATCGTCGTGACATCGACGGGCCCCAGCGCGCGCAGCGCGCCGATTACATCCTCGACCATTTCCTCGGGTGCCGACGCGCCGGCGGTCAGGCCGACCGTCTGCACGCCCGCGAACCATTCGGCCTTCACTTCCGAGCCGTCGGCGACGAGATAGCTCGGTACACCGCTTTCGGTGCCGATCTCGCGCAGGCGGTTCGAGTTCGAGCTGTTCGTCGCACCGACGACCAGCAGCACGTCGACCTGGCCGCTCAGCTCGCGCACGGCGGCCTGGCGGTTTTGCGTCGCGTAGCAGATGTCGCGCGTGTCCGGGCCGACAATGTCGGTGAACCGGCGCTGCAGCGCTTCGATGATGCCGCGCGTGTCGTCGACCGACAGTGTGGTCTGCGTGACGTACGCGACCGGCGTGTCGACCGGCAGCGTCAGCGTATCGACTTCGGCCTCGCTCTGCACGAGGACCACCTCGGCCGGAATCTGGCCGATCGTGCCCTCGACTTCCGGATGGCCCGCATGGCCGATCAGGATCAGCCGGCGGCCCGCCGCGACGTACTGGCGGCCCTGCACGTGCACTTTCGTGACGAGCGGGCAGGTGGCGTCCAGCACGTCGAGCCCGCGCGTTTCCGCGTCGCGTTCGACCGTCTGGGCGACCCCGTGCGCGCTGAAGATCGCCACGGCGCCGTGCGGCACCTCGTCGAGCTCCTCAACGAATCGCGCCCCTTTATTACGCAGATTTTCGACGACATGCCGGTTATGCACGATCTCATGACGCACATAAACCGGCGCGCCGTGCTGTTGCAGCGCGCGATCGACGATCTCGATCGCACGGACAACCCCCGCACAGAAGCCGCGGGGCTGGGCAAGGATGACTCGCATAAGTGAGCGAACTCCGACGACAGACGCCGGGGTTCGAAGAGCTGGCACTGCTCGCTCGCCCCGGCTTGATGTTATGAAGGCAGGAAACGAACCGGCCAGGCCAGGCCCCGGAACCCCGAATTAATCGCGCATTTTAACCCTATCGGGCCGTCCTTGCTCTGGTGCTGTATCGGCCGTGTTGCATCCGCCGCAGAGCCGCGTCGGCGCTCGCGCGCGCGGAACCCGGTAAACTGCGCGGTTTCGCGGGCAGCCCGTCCGGCTGCCCGGCGTCGCGCTTATTTCAAGGCCATTCGATGACCGTCGATTCTTATGCGTATTGCCCTGCCGCCGGTGCGGTTAAGTGTGTTTTAAATCCGACCCTGATTGCGATCGAACGATCCGGGGTCGCTCGAGCCGGCATCCGGCAGGAGGCGTGCCGATGATGCTGGCGATAACCTTTCTGGTGTCCGGCCTGTCGCTGCTGATCTGGATCGTGCTGCTCGTCGCGCGCGGCGGCTTCTGGCGCGCGCGGCCCGCGCGGGCCCTGCCGCCGGAAGCGCGCGGCGCCGCGGCCGAGGCCGGCTGGCCGGCCGTCGTCGCGGTCGTGCCGGCGCGCAACGAGGTCGACGTGATCGCCCGTGCGGCGACGTCGCTGCTCGAGCAGGATTATCCGGGCGACTTTCATCTGATCATTGTCGACGACCACAGCGACGACGGCACGGCCGATGCGGCCCGCGCGGCCGCGCTCGCGATCAATCGTGCGGACCGGCTGACGGTGCTGGCCGCGAAGCCGCTGCCGGCCGGCTGGTCGGGCAAGGTGTGGGCGCAGTCGCAGGGCATCGCCGCGGTGCGCACGCTCGGGCTGCCGGCCGACTACCTGCTGCTGACGGATGCCGACATCGGCCATCCGCCCGACGCCGTCGCCCAGCTCGTCACGCGCGCGCAGGCCGAACAGCGCGATCTCGTGTCGCTGATGGTGCGGCTGCGCTGCGATTCGTTCTGGGAAAAGGCGCTGATCCCGGCGTTCGTGTTCTTCTTCGCGAAGCTCTATCCGTTCTCGTGGATCAACAATCCGCGCAACCGGACGGCCGGCGCCGCGGGTGGCTGCATGCTGGTCAAGCGCAGCGCGCTCGAGGAGGCGGGCGGTATCGAGTCGATCCGCGGCGCGCTGATCGACGACTGCAGCCTCGCCGCGCAGATCAAGCATCGCGGCAGCGGCCGGCACCCGATCCGGCTCGATCTGGCCGACCGCAGCGTGTCGCTGCGTCCGTACGACAGCTGGCGCGACATCTGGAACATGATCGCGCGCACCGCGTTCACGCAGCTCCACTATTCGCCGCTGCTGCTCGCCGGCACGCTGCTCGGGATGACGATCATCTACCTCGTGCCACCGGTGGCCGCGCTCGCGTACGGCGCGCGGGCCTGGCCGGCGTGGCTCGCATGGGCGTCGATGTGCACCGCGTATGCGCCGATGCTGCGTTACTACCGGCGCTCGCCGCTGTGGGCTCCCGCGCTGCCACTCGTCGCGCTGTTCTACGTCGGCGCGACGTTCGCGTCGGCATGGCGTTACTGGCGCGGCAAGGGCGGCCAGTGGAAGGCGCGCGTGCAGGCGCCGGTGGAGCGCTGAACCGGACGACGCCGGCACATGCCGGTTGTTTTTCCGGACTCCGGACTCCGGAAAGCAAACAGCCCGATCGGTGCGAACCGATCGGGCTGTTTCGTTTGCGGCGGGGCCGCGCGCGCTTACCGCTGCGTCAGCATCATGTACATCTGGATCACGACGTCCGGCGAGAACGTGAACGGCACCCAGCCGTAGCCGGTGTGGCGCGCGACCAGCAGACGATCGCCGTTCGACTGCTTTTGCACGGCCATTATCGGGTTCTTCGTCGTCACGAAGCGCCAGCCGGCCGGAATGCCCGGCGGCGGTTCCGGCTGCATCGACGCGCGCGCATGTGCGAGTTCCTCGATCAACTGGCCCAGCTGCTCCGGGTGCAGCGTGATCGACTGGCCGTTGACGGTCAGCGTCAGTTCGTTCTGCGACGGGCGCGCGACGTGCAGCGTCGCCTTGTCAGCAGGGGTGTCCGCGGCTTCGGCAGCGGGGGCGATTTCAATCGCGGTGTCGGCTGCCGTCGTCGCGACGACGGCGGTGGTCGCGTCGGCCGGCGCTGCAACGACTTCAGCGGCGACGACTTCATCGGCGACGACCGGCGCGGCTGCGTCCGCCACCGGCTCGCCAGCGGGCTCGACAGCCGGTTCGACGACCGGTTCGACGACTTCAGCCGCGACGGCCGGCCCGGTTGCCGCAGTCGCCACGGCCGCCGCATGCGTCGCGGCTTCCTTCACGACGGCTTCGACCAGCGCTTCCGCATCGGCGATCGCCTTCGCGTGACGCTCGGCGGCCGCTTCGGCCTGTGCGATCGCTTCGGTGTGGCGTTGCGCGACGGCCTCGGCCTCCGCGGTCGCTTCCGCGTGGCGTTGCGCGGCCGAGTCGGCTTGCGCGATCGCCTCGGCGTGGCGCTGCGTGACGGCTTGCGCTTCGGCGGTCGCGTCGGCGTGGCGCCGCGCGGCGGCTTCCGCTTCCGCGATCGCCTGCGTGTGACGCTGCGCGAGTGCGTCGGCCTCGGCGATCGCGGCCGCGTGGCGCTGCGTCGCGGCCTCGGCTTCGGCGGTCGCTTCCGCGTGGCGCTTCGCGGCGGCTTCGGCTTCCGTGGTGGCCGCTGCATGACGCTGCGCGGCCGTATCCGCTTCGGTCGCGGCGGCGTGATGACGCTGCGCGGCGGCCTCGGCTTCGGCGATCGCGGCCGCATGACGCTGCGATGCGGCTTCGGCATCCGCGTGGCGCTGCGCGAGCGCTTCGGTCAGCGCGGTCGCTTCGGCGTGCCGCTGGACGGCGGCTTCGGCCTGCGCGGCGGCTTCGGTGTGGCGTTGGGCGGCGGCTTCAGCCGCGGCGGTGGCGTCGGCGTGGCGCTGCTGCGCGGCATCCGCGTCGGCGGCTGCGGCCGTGTGGCGCTGCGCGGCGGCCTGTGCTTCGGTCTCCGCGGCGGCGTGACGTTCGGCGGCGGCCTGGGCTTCCGTCGCGGCGGCGCGCGCGAACGCTTCCGCGCTGCGTGCCGCCTGCTGCGCGGCGTGGTGATCGTGGAGGAGCCGATCGACGCCCGCGTTGAGCGAATCGATCTGTTCGTTCAGGTTCATGCGTGTCTTCTCTGCGTAAGACCCGCGATTTTAACCGCTGCGCCGCTGCCGGACCGTCAGCGACGTGTAACAAAGTGCGCAAAGCGGCGTGAAACACGCCGCTTTGTGTTACTTCAGGTAGCCCGCCGAGCCGAACCAGTCGAGCGCGTCGCGCAGCCCTTCGCGGTACGGACGCGCGCGGTAGCCGAGCTCGCGCTCGGCCTTCGCGGACGTGAAATACATCTTGTTCTTCGACATCCGCAACCCGTCGACGGTCACGAACGGCTCCTTCTTCGTGAACTTCGCGACGGCCTCCGCGCCGACCGCGAGCGGGTAGAGCGGCCAGCGCGGCAGCGCGATCGTCGGCGCCTTGCGGCCCGTCATCTGCGCGATGTCGGCCAGCATCTGCTGCAGCGGCAGGTTCTCGCCGCCGAGGATGTAGCGCTCGCCGATCCGGCCGCGCTCGAGCGCGAGGAAGTGGCCGTGCGCGACGTCGTCGACGTGCACCAGGTTCAGGCCGGTATCGACGAACGCGGGAATCTTGCCGAGCGCGGCCTCGACGATGATGCGGCCGGTCGGCGTCGGCTTCACGTCGCGCGGGCCGATCGGCGTCGACGGGTTGACGATCACGGCCGGCAGCCCTTCGTCGGCGATCATCCGCTCGACCGCGCGCTCGGCCAGCACCTTGCTGCGCTTGTACACGCCGATCGCCTGCTCGGCGGTCAGCGGCCGGTTCTCGTCGGACGGATCGCCGGCGCTCGTGACCTTCAGCGTCGCGACGCTGCTCGTGTAGACGATCCGCTCGACGCCTTCGGCACGCGCCGCGCGCATCGTCGCGACCGCGCCCTCGAGGTTCGCGCGCTCGATCTCGTCCGGATCCGGCGCCCACAGCCGGTAGTCGGCCGCCACGTGCAGCAGGTAGCGCACGCCGCGCAGCGCGGCGCGCATCGACGTCTCGTCGCGCATGTCGCCGGTCACGATCTCGGCGTCGAGATCCGCGACGTTCGTGCGCGGGCTGGTCGGGCGCACCAGCACGCGCACCGCATAGCCTTTCTGCTGCGCGATGCGTGCGACGGCCGAGCCGACGAAACCGGACGCGCCGGTGACGAGAACGAGATCGCGGGAGGTATCAGTCATGCGTTTCCTTCAGGGCCGCGCGCGGGCGGCGCGGCGGTTGTGCGTCGGCGAGATTGTACGTGGTCGGCGCACATGGCGACGCGCGCGCCGCGCGACCGCGGCCGCCTGCGGCCGGCCCGCCGGTCACGTGTGCGAAGCGGCCGACGCGACTACAATGCCGGGCTTGAATGCTACGGGAGGGCGACGCGATGAGCCGCAATGAACTGGACGAACGGATCGAGACCTACTACGTGCGGGTGCGCGGCGTCGTGCAGGGCGTCGGTTTCCGTCACGCGACGGTGCGCGAGGCGCACGCGCTGAAGCTGCGCGGCTGGGTCGCGAATCTCGAGGACGGCAGCGTCGAGGCGATGATCCAGGGCCCCGGCGCGCAGATCGACCGGATGCTCGCGTGGCTGCGCCACGGGCCGCCGTCCGCGCGCGTGACCGAGGTGACGTTCGAGGAGCGTCAGGTCGAAAAGCGCTTCGAGCGCTTCCAGCAGCAGTAAGGCGAACACAACATGACGGGGTATCCGGAGGCCGGGCGCGGCCTCGTGCTGTCGGTGACGGCATCGACGCTGTTCGCGCTGATGTCCGCTTACGCGAAGCTGCTCGCGCCGCTCACGGGACTCGACATTTTCGCGTGGCGCATTCTGTGGACCGTGCCGGGCGCGCTCGCGCTGATCGCGCTGCGCGGCCGCTGGCCGGCGCTCGTCGAACTCGTGCGGCGCGGCGTGCGCGACTGGCGGTTGCTGATCGCGCTGCCGGCGAGCGCGGCGCTGCTCGGCCTGCAGCTGTGGCTGTTCCTGTGGGCGCCGCTGCACGGGCGCATGCTCGAAGTGTCGCTCGGCTATTTCCTGCTGCCGCTGACGATGGTGCTCGTCGGCCGCTTCTACTATCACGAACGGCTCGATCCGCTGCAATGGGCGGCGGTCGCATGCGCGGCGCTCGGCGTCGCGCACGAGGTGTGGGCGACGCGCGCGTTCGCGTGGCCGACGCTCGTCGTCGCGCTCGGCTATCCGCCGTATTTCGTGCTGCGCCGCCGGATCAACGCCGATTCGCTGGCCGCGTTCGCGCTCGAGATCGTGCTGCTGTGCCCGATCGCCCTCGCGATGGTATCGGCGAGCGCCACGCCGGTCGCCAGCCATCCGCTGCTGTGGGCCGTGCTGCTGCCGGGGCTCGGCGTGCTCAGCACGCTCGCGCTCGCGAGCTACCTGAAGGCGAGCCGGATGCTGCCGATGGCGCTGTTCGGGATCCTCGGCTACGTCGAGCCGGTGCTGCTTGTCGCGGTGTCGCTGCTGCTGCTCGGCGAGACGCTGAGCGTTGCGCAGCTCGCGACGTACGGGCCGATCTGGGCCGCCGTTGCATTGACCGCGTGGCACAGCGCGATGCTGTTGCGGCGCCTGCCCGTGCGGGGCTGAGCGTCGTCGCTCGACGGCGCGACAGCGGCAATGCACGTGCCGCGCATCGCGCGTTCCTCGCGTCGAATCCCGCGATGCCGGCATCGAACTGGCATCGCGCTGACATCGCGCCGACATCGGGCTGGCGGCCTCGCCAGCGTTGCATCGCCGATGTCACGCCTGTAATCGAACAGAAGATTCCGTTGCACTTTGTTACTTAGGGTATCCCCCGGCCGGCCACTAGACTGACCTGACCGTCTCCTCTTCGTATGCGGCTTTTCCATGAACGGTCATCTCCGTGCCGGGCCGGCCGGGTTGGCGCGATACGAGCATACGCGTAGCGCCGCTGATCCCGTTCGCCTGCTCCCTTCCGAATGCTCGACCGGTGCGTGCCGCGCCGTCGTCGCGCAGGTGCGGCCATGTCGGTGAGCACGCCGCCCGCCGTCTCGCTGCCGCCGGCGCGCGGCGGCCGCCTGATCGAAGTCGATTTTTTCCGCGGCATCGTGCTGCTGATGATCGTCGTCGATCACATCGGCGCGAGCGTGCTGTCGCGCGTGACGCTCCACGCATTCGCGCTGTGCGACGCGGCCGAGGTGTTCGTGTTCCTCGGCGGCTTCGCCACCGCGAGCGCGTACGGCGCGATCGCCGACCGGCACGGCGCGCGCGCCGCGCAGCGGCGGTTCGTGCGCCGCGCGATGCAGATCTATCGTGCGTTCCTCGCGACGTCGACGCTGATGCTCGTCGTGTCGGCCGTGCTCGACCATTACGGGATCGACGCGCCGAACCTCGCGCTCGACGACGTCAGCGTGATGCTCGCGTCGCCGCTCACGGGCGCAGCCGAGCTGCTCACGTTCCAGCGCCAGCCGTATCTCGCGTCGGTGCTGCCGATGTACGTGCTGTTCGCGCTCGCGTCGCCGGTGATCGTGCCGTTCGCGCGCCGCCATCCGTGGCTGCTCGTCGCGTTCAGCGCGGCGTCGTGGCTCGCGGCCGGCTGGCTCGGCCCCGAGCTGCTCGACACCGATTCGTTCCGCTGGAGCTTCAACCCGTTCGCGTGGCAACTGATGTTCGTCGCCGGCGTGCTCGCGCGCTGCCAGCCCGCGTACCGGCACGTCGCGCTCGGGCGCTGGAGTGCCGCGGCGACCGGCGTCGCATGCGCGATCGTGTTGGGTTGCGCGAGCTACAAGCTGTTCTCGGGGCTGCCGGTGCCGGAAGGCGTGCTCAAGCGCGATCTCGCGCTGCCGCGCATCGTGAGCTTCGCGGCGATCGCGTGGCTGATGGCCGACTGCGTGCGCCACGGCTGGATCGCGCGCATCGCGCAGGCCGTGCAGCCGGTCGTCGCGGTCGGCCGGCGCGGCTTGATCTGCTTCGTCGCGGGCGCGGCGATCTCGCTCGTCATCGATTCGCTGCTGCATCCGGTCGCGAACGGCGCGGAGTTGCGGCATCTCGGCGTGGGCCTCGCGGCCGACGCATGCGCGGTCGGGCTGATGATAGCCGTGGCCGGTTCGGGAACGTGGTTCGCGCGCCGGCGCGGTGCGGCCGCGTGAGCAGTGCGGGAAAACGCGCAGGCGGCACGCAGGGTGCCGCGCGGCGTTGGTGCGGTCAGTGAGGTGAGCCGATGCGGGAGCGGGGGACGGCGGTGGCGTCGTCGGATTCGACGTCGTCGCGTTCGTCGGACGTCGGATCGTCCTCCTGCGCGAGCACCGCGTCGGCTTCGGCCGCGGCCCGGGCGGCGCGCAACGCGGTGCAGCGCTGCGCGTGCCGGATGTCCGACAGCATTCTCAAGAGCCGAGTCGTTTTGCTTTTCATGATCTTCTCCCGCCAGTGCGCATCGCGACGGAGCGGATGCGCCGTTGCAACCAGTGTAGGACGTGCTGGCCGCGCCGGCGGGAGAATGTGGCGTGCAGGCCGCACGCCGAGGGATAGTACTTACTGGGCGGAGGCCAGCGCCTGCGCCTGCACCGCTTCTTCCTCGCGGCGCTCTTCCGCGCAGCGCTGATGCTGGCGCGACAGGCGGTTCATCATCGGCAGCAGCAGGAGGGCGAGCAGCATGCCGATCGCGGCGAGCCAGCCGAGCTTCTCGAACAGCGACAGGTAGAGCGGCAGCGATTCGGTGGCCGGCAGGTCGTGCGACGGCATCTGCGCGAAGTTCGCGACGACGCTGCCGAGATACTGCGACACACCCGTCGCGACGAAATACGCGCCCATCATGAAGCCGCTCATGCGCGCCGGCACGTAGCGGGCGATCATCGCGAGGCCGAGGCCGCTCACCAGCAGTTCGCCGAGCGAGTAGAGACCGTAGCCCCACACCATGAACCACGACGACACGCGACCGTCCACCGCGTAGCGGCCGCTGATCGTGAACACCAGGTAGCCGGCGGCGACCGCGCCGAAGCCGAACGCATACTTCGCGGCGACCGGCAGGTCACGGCCGCTCTTCGAGAACGCGTTGTAGACCCACACGAGCACCGGGCTCAGCATCATGATCCAGATCGGGTTCAGCGCCTGGAACTGCGCGGCGCTCCACGTGAACATCGTCGTGCCGAACAGGATGAAGCGCGGATCGACGTTGCGGAGCGCGAACAGCGTGAGCGACGTCGACATCTGCACGTAGAAGATGAAGAACAGGATCACCTGACCGATCAGCACGAGCGCCGCGATCAGGCCGGCGCGTTCCGAACGCTCCGACTTCGCGATCATGTACGCGAAGATCGCGAGGATCGCGAACGCCGCCGTCCACACGCTCGCGACCGCGAGTTGCTTGTGCTGCAGCACGTACAGCGTGATCAGCGCGAGTGCGACGCCGCCTGCCGCCACGCCGCCGAGGCGCTTCCAGCGGATCGGTTCGTCGTCGGGCTGCGAGCCGATGTGCGCGAGCGTGCGGTGCATCAGCATGAAGTTCAGGATCGCGAGCAGCATGCCGGCGCAGCAGACCGCGAACGCGGTGTGCCAGCCCCAGTGATCCTTGATCCACGGCGTCGCGAGCATCGACACGGTCGAGCCGATGTTGACCGCCATGTAGTAGATCGTGAACGCGCTGTCGATGCGCGCATCGTCGCCTTCGTAGATGCGGCGCACGAGGTTCGCCGCGTTGGCCTTGAACAGGCCGTTGCCGACGACGATCACGCCGAGCGATGCGTACATGTACGCGAGCGCGTCGTTCGGAACCGCCAGCATCAGATAGCCGGCGCACAGCACGGCCGCGCCGATGATCATCGTGCGACGGGCGCCGAGCACCTTGTCGCCGATCCAGCCGCCGATCGACGGCGACGCGTACACGAGCGCGGTGAACGCGCCCCAGGTCAGGTTCGCATGGCTGTCGGTGAAACCGAGCCGGTCGACCATGAAGAGGACCAGGAGCGCGGCCATGCCGTAGTAGCCGAAGCGCTCCCACATTTCGATAAGGAAGACCGTCGTAAACGAACGGGTCTGTGAAACAGGTGCGTGCATCATCAATCTCGTTTGAAACGGACGGCGCGGATCGCGCGTCGCCTTGGGGGTCGAACTGGCGCCGGAGCACGGTGGCCGGGTAGGCTTTGCGTCGGCGATGGAGCAGTCGGGCGGGTTAGCCCGGGCCGGGGTCGGATTCCGCCAGATAAGGCGGTGCGAGGCCCCGACCGGCGCGCGAATGGTAACGTTTGCCGGTCCGGTGCGTCAGGTCCGCGCCACTCAGGGAAACTCCCGATATGGCAGCAGCTTTCAGGAAAATTTGTCTCATCATCTACTTGTAAGCTTGGCGCCCGTTCTCCGCAGATTCCCGGAGAGCCGCTTGCAGCTTGCCTGTGAAGCGGGCGAGTCTGGCAAGATAGCGCGTCGTTTCGCTCGCTTCGTGCCCTGTTTAGTGCACCGGGCTCAACACCGAAGACGTGTGCGAACCCGAAGACTAAGCCAAATCGATCTAACTTAGTTACTTTCCATCAAACATTTTTTGACGACCACTTTTCGGCCTGCTATGGTTCCCCCCACTGAAAACTCGCAGTCGGCAGACGCTGCCGCCGCACTGGGCAGCAAGATTCGCGCGTTGCGCCAACGACTCAAGCGCACGCTCGACGACACCGCTACCGCCGCGGGGATTTCGAAGCCGTTTCTGTCTCAAGTCGAACGCGGGCTCGCGTCGCCGTCACTGACGTCGCTGGCCGGTATCGCACAGGCGCTCGGCGTGACGGTGCAGTACTTCGTGGATACGCCGAGCGAGGAACGCTCGGTCTGCAGAGGCGATCAGTTGCGCTTCTTCGGATTCGCCGATTCGGCGAACCTGTTCGCGAGGCTGACCAACGTGACCGAAGGGCGTCAGCTCGAGGCGATCCTCGTGCGGATGCCGCCGGGGCAGAAGCGGTCGGAAGTGACGACACATGCAGGAGAGGAGTTCCTGTATGTGATTGAAGGGGAAGTGTCGCTGACGCTGGAAGGCAAGACGTTCGTCCTGCAGGCCGGCGACAGTTCGCACTATCAGTCGACGGTCCCGCACAGCTGGGTCAACACCGCGAAGGTCGAGTCGGTGGTGGTCTGGGTCGGTACGCCGCGGCTGTTCTAACGCACAGGTATTCCTTCGTTTCCGAGACGGAATGCCTGTCGAAAGAAACGTAAGGAATACTAAGATGCAATACGAGAATCACGGGCCTCCTCAATCGCTGTACCCGTCAGCGTCTCACGCGTAACCGCGGCATCCGCCGCGCATCGCTCACCGCACAACCTTCTCAAGACCGCCACGATGAAATCCTTGCATGCCATGTCGGCCGTGCTGGCCGCGCTCGCCCTGACGACGCCCGCCGCTCACGCCGTTACCGTTCCGTCGAGCGTCGCGCTCGCTCCTCAACAGGACCTGACGCGCCAGGTGCCCGCCGAAGTCGAGTCGCTCGACCCGGCACACATCGAATCGTGGACCGGCAACACGATCGGCCTCGACCTGTTCGAAGGGCTCGCCCGTATCGATGCGGCCGGCCAGGTCGTGCCGGGCGTCGCGCAGTCGTGGGAGCGCAAGACGCCGCAGACGTGGATCTTCAAGCTGCGCCACGATGCGAAGTGGAGCAACGGGCAGCCGGTGACGGCCGCCGATTTCGTCTACGCGTGGCAGCGCCTCGTCGATCCGAAGACGGGCTCGAAGTACACGATCCTCGTCGAGTTCGTGAAGAACTCGAAGGACATCATCGCCGGCAAGGCCGCACCGACGACGCTCGGCGTGCGCGCGGTCGACCCGTACACGCTGGAAGTGACGACCGACGTGCCCGTCGCGTTCTTCCCCGAACTGACCGCGATGGTGCCGCTCGCGCCGGTGAACAAGGACACCGTCGCGAAGTTCGGCGATGCATGGACGCGCCCGGGCAACATCGTCAGCAACGGCGCGTACCAGCTCGTCGACTGGCAGCCGAACAACCGCATCGTGATCGCGAAGGACGCGAAGTACTGGAACGCGCCGAAGGTCGTGATCAACAAGGTCACGTACCTGCCGATCGAAAGCGACGAAACGGCGATGCGCATGTACCAGGCCGGCCAGATCGACTACAGCTACTCGATCCCGTCGGGCATCTTCCAGCAGGTCAGCAAGCAGTTCGGCGGCGAACTGCGCCCGGGCCTGCAGCTCGCGACGTACTACTACTACCTGAACAACAGCGATGCGGCGCTGAAGGACAAGCGCGTGCGCCAGGCGCTGTCGATGGTGATCGATCGCGACGTGCTGACGTCGAAGCTCACGCAGGCCGGCGAGAAGCCGATGTACGGCCTGATGCCGAACGGCACGAAGGGCGTGCAGCCGTTCACGCCGGAATGGGCGTCGTGGCCGATGGCCAAGCGCGTCGCGACCGCGAAGGACCTGCTGAAGCAGGCCGGCTACTCGGACGCGAAGCCGCTGTCGTTCACGCTCACGTACAACACCAACGACCTGCACAAGAAGGTCGCGCTGTTCACCGCCTCGGAATGGCGCACGAAGCTCGGCATCAACACGAAGCTCGAGAACGTCGAGTTCAAGGTGCTGATGAAGGAGCGGCATGACGGCAAGGTGCAGATCGCGCGCGACGGCTGGTTCGCCGACTACAACGACGCGATGACCTTCTTCGACCTGATCCGCTGCGGCAGCTCGCAGAACACCGTCGGCTACTGCAACAAGCAGGTCGACACGTTCGTCGAAGACGGCAACCAGAAGCTCGACGACAAGGCGCGCGCCACGCTGCTCACGCAGGCGCACGACGCGGCGATGAACGACACGCCGATGGTGCCGCTGTTCCAGTACTCGGCCGACCGTCTCGTGAAGCCCTACGTGGGCGGCTACTCGCTGAAGAACGTGATCGACATGCGTGCTTCGCAGGACATGTACCTGATCAAGCACTGAGCGGAGCGATCATGCTGGCCTACGCATTGAGACGCACGTTGTGGGCGGTGCCGACGATTCTCGCCGTCATCACCGTCTGCTACCTGCTGCTGCACTTCACGCCCGGCGGCCCGTTCGATACGGAGAAGCAGCTGTCCGCGGCGACGCTCGCGAACCTGAACGCGAAGTACCACCTCGACGAGCCGCTGTGGAAGCAGTACCTGCTGTATCTCGGTTCGCTGCTGCACGGCGATCTCGGCCCGTCGTTCCGCTACGTCGACTGGTCGGTGAACGATCTCGTGAAGAAGGCGCTGCCCGTGAGTCTCGGCGTGGGCGGCGTGTCGATCCCGATCTCGATCGGGTTCGGCGTGCTGCTCGGCACCGTCGCGGCCGTGCGCCGCGACAGCGTGATCGACCGCTTCGTGATGCTGATCGGCAACTTCGGCAACGTCGTGCCGCCGTTCGTGCTCGGCCCGGTGCTGGTGTGGATCTTCGCGATCCTGCTGAAGACGTCGGCCGGCAACGGCTTGCTGCCCGCCGGCGGCTGGGGCGACGGCAGCTGGCAGTACCGGCTGCTGCCGATCGTGCTGCTGACCCTCATCAACGTGTCGCTGCTCGCACGCGTGATGCGCGGCTCGATGATCGAGACGCTGTCGAGCAACTTCATCCGCACCGCGCGCGCGAAGGGCCTGCCAGGCTCGACGATCGTGCTGCGTCACGCGCTCAAGCCCGCGCTGATGCCGGTCGTGTCGCTGTTCGGCACGGTCTGCATCTCGTCGATCACGGCGGCCGTCGTCACCGAATCGGTGTTCGCGCTGCCGGGGCTCGGGCAGCTCGTCGTGAACGGCGCGATCAACCGCGACTACACGCTGGTGCTCGGCCTCGTCGTGCTGACGACCGTCTGTGCCGTGCTGTTCAACCTGCTGGTCGACCTCGCATACGCGTGGCTCGATCCGCGCATCCGTTATTGAGCGAGGCACTGCAATGACGCCGACTACTCCCGTCGTCAGTCTGCCCGTGCAGACCGACTCGCCGCCGCGTTCGCGCTCGCCGCTCGCGCTCGCGTTCGCGCGCTTCCTTCACAACCGCGCGGCCGTGTTCAGCCTCGTGCTGCTCGCGTTGATCACGCTCGCGTGCTTCGTCGGCCCCTGGCTGCTCGCGGCCGATCCCGCCGCGAGCGACTGGGGCTCGATCAGCCTGGCGCCGACGCTCGCGAACCAGCACTGGTTCGGCACCGACGAGCTCGGCCGCGACCTGCTCGTGCGCACGCTGATCGGCGGCCGCGTGTCGATCGAGGTCGGCCTGGTCGGCACGCTGGTGTCCGGCCTGTTCGGCGTCGCGTGGGGCGCGACCGCCGGCTTCGCCGGCGGCCGGGTCGACTCCGCGATGATGCGCGTCGTCGACATGATGTACGCGATCCCGTACCTGCTGATCGCGATCCTGATGATGACCCTGTTCGGCCGCTCGTTCATGCTGGTCGTGCTGACCATCAGCGCGTTCTCGTGGATCGACATGGCGCGCGTCGTGCGCGGCCAGACGCTGTCGCTGCGCAACCGCGAGTTCGTCGATGCGGCGCGCGCGATCGGCGTGTCGCCGGCGTCGATCGTGCTGCGCCACGTCGTGCCGAACCTGCTCGGCGTGGTCGTCGTGTACGCGACCGTGTCGGTGCCGAACATCGTGCTGACCGAATCGGTGCTGTCGTTCCTCGGCCTCGGCGTGCAGGAACCGATGACGAGCTGGGGCGTGCTGATCCAGGACGGCGCGCAGAAACTGGAATCGATGCCGTGGCTGCTGCTGGCGCCGGCCGTCATGCTGTGCGTGACGCTCTACTGCGTGAACTTCGTTGGCGACGGCCTGCGTGACGCGCTCGACCCGAAGGATCGCTGAGATGAAACAACCCCCACGCTCACTTTGTTCGCTCGGAGGGGCGCGGCCCCCCCGTCTCCCCCAGGCGCTTCCATCGAAGCGCCGGGCGGCCCGGCGGAGGCTGACATGACCGCCCTGCTGGAAGTGGAAAACCTCGGCGTGCGCTTCTCGCGCAAGGACGCGCCGCCGATCGACGCCGTGAGCGGCGTGTCGTTCTCGCTCGAGGCCGGCAAGACGCTCGGCATCGTCGGCGAATCGGGCTCGGGCAAGAGCCAGACCGTGATGGCGCTGCTCGGCCTCCTGGCCGGCAACGGCGCGACGACGGGCACCGCGCGCTATCGCGGCGAGAACCTGCTCGAGATGGATACGCGCGCGCTGAACGCGGTGCGCGGCGACCGGATCGCGATGATCTTCCAGGATCCGATGACGTCGCTCAATCCGTTCCTGACGATCGAGCGGCAGATGACCGAGACGCTGCAGCTGCATCGCAAGCTGTCGCGCAAGGAAGCGACCAGGCGCGCGATCGACGCGCTCGAGTCGGTGCGCATTCCCGATGCGGCGCGCCGCATCCGCATGTATCCGCACGAGTTCTCCGGCGGCATGCGCCAGCGCGTGATGATCGCGATGGCGCTCCTGTCCGAGCCGGAAATCCTGATCGCCGACGAGCCGACCACCGCGCTCGACGTGACCGTGCAGGCACAGATCATCGACCTGCTGCGCGAGCTGAACCGCGAGCGCGGCACCGCCATCGTGCTGATCACGCACGACATGGGCGTGGTCGCGGGCCTCGCGGACGACGTGATGGTCATGTATGCGGGCCGCACCGTCGAATACGCGCCGGCCGAATCGATCTTCGCGGCGCCGTCGCATCCGTACACGATCGGCCTGCTCAACGCGCTGCCGCGCCTGACCGACGCCGACGACGCGCCGCTCGTCGCGATTCCCGGCAATCCGCCGATGCCCGGCACCGCGCCGGCCGGCTGCGCGTTCGCGAAACGCTGCACGTATGCGGAGGAGCGCTGCGGCGCCGCGCGCCCCGCGCTCGAAACCTACGGCACGGCGGGCGCGGTGCGCGCATGCCACCGGCCGCTGGCCGATCTGACGGGAGGTCTGCGATGAGCATCGATGAACGCCGCAATGCCGGCGCGACGGGCACGACGGGCGCGGCGAGCGAAACGCTGCTGTCCGTCGAGGATCTGAAGGTGCATTTCCGCGTGCCGCTCGGCGGCTATCCGTGGTCGCCCAAGGGCACGCTGCGCGCGGTCGACGGCGTGTCGTTCGACGTGAAGCGCGGCGAGACGGTCGGGCTCGTCGGCGAGTCGGGCTGCGGGAAGTCGACGCTCGCGCGCGCGCTGATCGGCCTCGTGCCGATGACGGCCGGCACGGTGCGCTGGCGCGGCGAAGCCGTCGCGCCCGATCATCTGCGCGGCACCGCGATGCGTCGCGAAGTGCAGATGATCTTCCAGGATCCGCTCGCGTCGCTTGATCCGCGCATGACGATCGAACAGATCGTCGCGGAGCCGCTCGTCACGCACCACGCGGGCCTCGGCCGCGCCGAAGTGCGGCGCCGCGTGGTGACGATGCTCGAGCGGGTCGGCCTGAACGCGCATCACCTGCTGCGCTATCCCCATGAATTTTCCGGCGGACAGTGCCAGCGCGTCGGCATCGCGCGTGCGCTGATCGGCGAGCCGAAGCTCGTGATCTGCGACGAACCCGTATCGGCACTCGACGTGTCGATCCAGGCGCAGATCGTGAACCTGCTGCGCGATCTGCAACGCGAACTGTCGTTGTCCTATCTGTTCGTCGCGCACGACCTGGCGGTGGTGAAGGCCATCAGCCAGCGCGTGCTCGTGATGTATCTCGGCCGCGTGATGGAGTTCGGCACGCGGCATGACGTGTATGGCGTGCCGCAGCACCCGTACACGAAGGCGCTGCTCGATGCGGCGCCGACGCCGGAGCCGGCGCGCGAGCGTGCTCGCCGTCCGATGCTGCTGGCGGGCGAGATGCCGTCGCCGCTCAACCCGCCGTCCGGCTGCGCGTTCCGCACGCGCTGTCCGGTCGCGATCGACGCGTGCGCGCAGGACGTGCCGCTGCCGGAAGTGCGGCACGGCTCGGCGGCGCGTGTCGCGTGCATCCGGGCGGGCGTGGCGGCGTGAAGTAACGCAGCAAACACAACCAGGCAGGTCAACAGGGGTAGGGTGCGGCGCGAACGATCTTCGCGTCGCGGGTCAGGGCGCGTCCTTAACCGGGCTCGCCGGGGGACCGGGAGCGGATCGCAACCGGCGTGGACGACATCAACACAAGACGAGAATGACGATGAAAAAGCAAAAGACGATCGGGACGGCATCGAAGATGCTGCTCGCATGGGGCTTGCCGGCGCTTGCCGGCGTATCGATGACCGGCGTCGCGCACGCCGACGACGCGGCCCCCGCACCGCTGACGGTCGCGCAGGCCGCGCCGTCCGCGGGCGCGAGCATGTCGGTTGCGCAGGCAACGACCCCGAACGCCATTATCAACGCCGAAGCGAACCAGGCCGTCACGCCGCCCGACGAGCCTTCGGCGCAGTCGAAGTCGAACGGCTTCATTGCCGACAGTCATCTGAATTTCCTGTTCCGCAACTATGCGGACACGCTCGACAACAAGGGCGGGCCGCATCGTCACGCGTGGGTCCAGGGCGCGATGGCGAACTTCGAGTCGGGCTACACGACCGGCCTGATCGGCATCGGCTTCGACGCGTCGCTGTATGCGGCGCTGAAGCTCGACGGCGGCGCGGGCGCCGGCAGCATGGTGCACATCGCGAAGGGCGGCGGCGGTTCGAACCAGCTCGCGTGGGCCTATCCGGGCATCTACGACGTGAAGGCGCGCATCTCGAACACGGTGGTCAAGTACGGTCTGCAGGCCGTCGACAACCCGTTCATGGAGCAGCACGACAACCGCGCGCTGCCGCCGACCTTCCTCGGCGCGACGATCGTCAGCAACGAATTCAAGAACGTGATGCTCGAGGCCGGCAGCTTCACGAAGACCGATGCGCGCGGCCACACGACGCTCACCAACCTCACGACGCAATACGGCGGCACGCGCATCAATCGCCTGACCTACGTCGGCGGCACGTGGGACTATTCGCCGAACGGCGAAGTCGCGCTGTATGCGAACCAGGCCGACGACGTGTGGCACCAGTACTACGCGTCGGTGAAGCACAGCATCGGCGATACGAAGTCGATCAAGTGGACCGGCTTTGGTAACGTTTACTCGACACACGACACGGGCGACGCGCTGCAGGGCAAGATCAACAACAACGCGTACAGCCTGTCGCTGGCCGCGCAGCACGGCCCGCACGAACTGCTGCTCGGTTATCAGCAGGTGCTCGGCGACCAGTTCTTCGATTACCTGAACGAAACGAACGGCATCTTCCTGACCAACTCGATGGACGTCGACTACAACGCGCCGCACGAAAAGTCGCTGCAGCTGCGTTACACGTTCTACGGCAAGGAAGCGGGTCTGCCGGGCTTCAAGGCGATGGTCTGGGGCGTGACGGGCTGGGGTGCGGACGGCAGCGCAGGCGCCGCGAACGATCCGAGCAAGTCGAGCATCTACTGGAGCAACGGCGCGCCGGTGCAGGGCCGTCACCACGAGTTCGGCTTCATCCCGTCGTACACGTTCCAGAGCGGCAAGCTGAAGGATACGAAGGTCACGTTCATCGCGATGTGGCACACCGGTTCCACGCACACCTCGGACGCGACCAACAAGGAGTACCGCCTGGTCGTGAACGTGCCGCTGCACGCGTTCTGATCGAAGGGGGACGCAACGTCCCCTTCAGGTTTTTTCGTCTCGCGCGGCCGGCCTGCAGTCAGTTCGATCAGGCCGGCTTGTGCAAACCCGCCACCGGATCGTTCGCGGCGGGCATGTCCTCCATCAGCGACGTGAGCTGGCGGCCCGTGTCGCGCCAGGCGTCGAGGCCGCCGCGCAGCGGCAGCGCATCGGTGAAGCCTGCGTCGAGCAGGCGCTTGGCCATCAGCGCGGCCGTCACTTCGTTCGGGCACGAGCAATACACGACGAACTTCTGCGAGAACGGATAGCGCGCGACGATGTCCTCGACGTGCCGCTCGTCCGCGAACTGCGCACCGGGAATCGTGAACGGGTCGAGCTTGCGGTGTTCCGGCGAACGCACGTCGAGCACCACCGGCGCGGACGGATCGCGCAGCAGCAGGTCGAGCTCGTCGACGCCGATCCGCGCGCTCGCGAGCTGGCGGATCAGCGCGCGGCGGCGCATCCAGCGCACGGCCGCATAGATCGCCAGCAATGCGACGATCACCAGCAGCACCGCGCGGCCGAGCCGGCTCGCGCCGGCGAACAGCCAGTCGATCTGCCGGTAGAACACGAGCCCCGCGACGAGGCCGACGATCGTCCACAGCGCGGCGCCGAGCGCGTCGTAGCCGGCGAACGTGCGATAGCGCGTGCCGAGCGCGCCGGCCATCGGCACCGACACGAGCGACAGCCCGGGAATGAAGCGGGCGACCGCGAGCACGCGCACGCCGTAGCGGCCGAAGAATCGTTCGGTCTTCTTCACGCAGGTATCGCGCGACAGCGACAGCCGGCAGATCGTCTTCAGCGTCGTGCCGCCGTAGCGCCGGCCGGCTATGTACCACACGGTGTCGCCGATCAGCGCGCCGAGCACCGACAGCGCCAGCACCGTCACGAGTTGCGAGCCGATCATCGCCGGATGCATCGCGGCCATCGCGCCGAACAGCACGAGCGTCGGCATCGCCGGCACGGGCAGGCCGACGGCCGCCGCGAGCACATTGGCGAAGACGAGAAGCGGCCCGTATTGGGCGACGAGGTCACGGAGCATGACGGCTGGCCGAAAAGGAAACGCGTGAGGAGGATACGCAGATGGGCCGATTATCGGCCATTTTCAAGCGGGCGGCGGGGAATGACGGAAAGCGCCTGACGGCGGCAGGGAGATGCGGGCAGATCGGTGAGCCGGTGCGTTGCGCGCGGCTCACCGATCGACATCAGGAAGAGGTGCGGGCGAGCGAGGCGGCGCCGTGGTTTTCGCCGGGCAACTCGGCGCCGTGCGAGCGGATCGCCGCGATCAGTTCGGCCGGCGTGATCTCGTAACGGACCTCGCGATGAATGCCGGGCTTGCGTTCGTCGATCTCGATCAGCAGCACGCTCTTGCCGTCGCCGGTCGATTCGAGCCGGAGCGAGCGCAGTTCGCGGCCGTCGGCCGGGTCGTGTTCGGTGAGCAGGGTCATTGCCCCGGATGAGCCGGTAGTGCGCATCGAACCTATCCTCGTATCGTGTGTGCCGGGTTGGCGAAGATGTCGTTGTTGAATGCAGCTTGACGAAGTTTAACGCGAACGGGCCGCAACACGGAGCATTTTCGTTGACGCCAAATGAGGGCTGAACCACCTATCCTTCTGACGTTTGAACCGTGCCGGGCGGGCGTTTCAGCCGGATCGGGCCGCACCGCGTCCGGCGCCCGGCCGGTGTTCCGGCCGGGTGGGTGCAGGTGCCGTCAGAAGCGGTCGGCGAGCCCCACCGCCGGGTCGCTGACCGAGTGGCGACCCGTCTCGACGCGGCCGGCCACGCGGCGCGAGAAGCGCGCGTCGCTGTCGGCGGTGACGACGAAGTCGTACCCGTGGCCGGTCGAGTCGAGCTTCCCGTGCAGCTCCGACTGGCCGCCGGCGCGCACCGTGACGGTCCAGGTCGTGCCTGTGTCGTTGCCGTGGCGGTGCCCCTGGCTGTTGCCGTCCTCGTTGCCGTGGTCGCGATCGTCGTGCGCGCCGTGGCCGGACAGCGGGCCGTACACCTTGTTCGACTGCACCGTGAAGCGCACGGTGCCGCCGCCGTCGTTGCGCAGCCGCAGATGCAGGTCACAGCTCGCGCCCGCATAGCCGACCCGGATCTCCGGATGCGGCGCGCGCGCCGGCCAGCCGGGCCAGGTCGCCGGTGAAGCGGCGGTGATAGCCGTTCGGGCCGAGGACCCACAGGTCATATTTACCGCCGTCGTCGGCCAGCGCCGCCCAGTCGCCGCGCCGCGCCTTGCCCGGCTCGACGGCGTAGCGGCGCGGCCCGCGAGCGTCGGCAGCGGTTCGTTGTTCGGCGCGCGGAAGTTGAACGCGCTCGTCAGGTCGCCGCATACCGCGCGGCGATAGGCGCTGATCTGCGGCTCGACGACGCCGAAGCGCTTCTCGAGGAAAAGCAGCGTCGACGTATGGTCGAACACCTGCGAGTTGACCCAGCCGCCGCGGCTCCACGGCGACACGACCCACATCGGCACGCGCGGGCCCGGTGAGTGCCGGGCAGGGCGCGCCCGGTCCAGGAAGCGCAGATGACGTCGACGGGATGCGGAAATGACAGGGTGTGTCGCGTCCATGACGTTGCGTGTGCAACTAAGAGACGACGCGCGGAGACGACGTCGGAATGGTCGAAAATTACCGATCGCGCCTGGTGGGAATGGTCGGGAATTGCCGATTTCGTGAAGCCGGCGTGATGCGATGTGGTTGTGCGTGCAACGGCATCGCGTGGTGCGCAGACCATGTTTCATTCGCGTGAAATCGGATAAGCTCGACGTGTTGTTGCGTTCGCGCGGCAACATGCCTTGGCCCGATACCTTCGACGCTATCCAGTCATGACCGATATCACGATCCGGCACAGCGAGACGCACGACGTCGACGCGATCCGGCAAATCATCGCGCACCCCGCGGTGTACATGAACACGCTCCAGCATCCGTTTCCGTCGCACGAGAAATGGCAGCAGCGGCTCGAACGCCTGCGCGAGCAAGGCGTGAGCCTCGTCGCCGAACTCGACGGCGCGGTGGTCGGTCACCTCGCGCTGCATCCGGAGCAGAACCCGCGCCGGCGTCATGCCGCGTCGCTCGGGATGATGGTCGATGCGGCGCATCACGGGCGCGGCATCGGCAGCCGGCTCCTGGTCGCAGCCATCGAACTCGCCGAAAACTGGCTGAACGTCACGCGTCTCGAACTGACCGTGTTCGTCGACAACCCGGCCGCGATCGCGCTGTATGAAAAGCACGGCTTCCGGATCGAAGGCGAGGCGCCGGACTATGCGCTGCGCGACGGCGCGTATGCGTCGGTATTCCAGATGGCGCGGATCAAGGGGCGGCAGTAATGGAAGCGGGCTGAAGCGCGGGCGGGCCGGTGTGCGTCGCTGCGTCGGCCGCGGCATGCGCGTGCATTGGCAATGCGGTGCGTCGCGTCGTGCATGCCTTCGTGCACCGGGTTGCGTGCGGCAGCGGACGGCAGTCGGTGAAGCATGCATGCCGCGCAGTGCGTGGTTGCGCCGACCGCGCAGGCGCGCACGTCATATCCATTCGAGAATTCGTTCGTTTTCAACCGGCCGCGTGAATCGTATCGTCGAGCGATTTGCCGGTCGTCGTGGTTGTTGTGGTCGGCACGGTTGCGCGGTGTGCGCATGCAGCGGCCGGTCGTGGCTTTCTGCGTCGATGCCTGCGTGACCCGCATGGCCGATTCCGGCATGCATGGTGCCATCCGTCGACGCCTTTCGTTGTTGCGTCGCTTCATCGTGCTTTCGCTTCGCCGCTTCGCCGCTTCGGGCCGCACGCCACTGGCGTGTTGCCCGCCAATCGTCGCGCGACGCCGTTACCCGCAATCGTCTCTTTCAACGGAACCCGCCTTGATGAAAACCGTTCTCCGTAACGTGACTGCCGCCTGCCTGTTCGCCGCCGCGGGTGCGGCGTTGGCCACCACCGCGCCGCAGGACGCCGCCGTATCGAGCCCGTCGGGCGGCGCGCATCTGCCGCCCGGCATCGCGTGGCAGCAGGGCGACGTCGATGCCGCGTTCGCGCTGGCGAAGCGCACCGGCAAGCCGCTGCTGCTGTACTGGGGCGCCGTGTGGTGCCCGTCGTGCAACCAGGTGAAGTCGACGATCTTCAGCCAGCAGGCATTCAAGACCCGCTCGTCGTTCTTCGTGCCCGTGTATCTCGACGGCGATACCGAAAGCGCGCAGAAGCTCGGCGAGCGCTTCAAGGTGCACGGCTATCCGACGATGATCCTGTTCCGCCCGGACGGCACCGAAGTCACGCGGCTGCCGGGCGAGGCCGATCTCGACCGCTACATGCAGGCGCTGTCGCTCGGGATGACGGCTGCGCATCCGGTGCGGCAGACGCTCGCGACCGCGCTGAACAACGGCGCGGCGCTGACGCTGGCCGAATGGCATCTGCTGGCCGACTATTCCTGGGACACCGACGGCGCGCTGCCGGTGCCCGCCGATCGTGTCGCGGTGACGCTGCAGACGCTGTCGCAACGCGCGCGTGCAGCCGGCGCGAAGGCGGACGCCGCGCGGTTCGCGCTGAAGTCGGCGGTGGTGGCGGCATCGGACGATCCCGCACAGGCCGGCGCGCTCGACAAGGCGGCGCTTGCCGACGCGCTGCGCGCGGTGCTGCGCGAGCCGGCACTGGCGCGGGTCGATTCGGACGTGCTCGTCGCGGCGCCCGCGCGCGTGGTTGCTTACCTGGGCGGCGACGCCGCGCAGCGCACGAAGCTGCGCGGCGCGTACGACACGGCGCTCGCGCGCCTGTCGACCGATACGACGCTGTCGTCGATCGACCGCCTGATGGCGCTGCACGGCCGTGTGCTGCTCGCGCGCGGCGACGTGCACGACGCCGCGCCGCTCGCCGCGCCGGCGCTGGTCGATACCGCACGCAAGCAGATCGCGGCATCGGTGCAGGGTGCCGCGAACGCGTACGAGCGGCAGGCGCTCGTCAGCGAAGCGGCGGACACGCTGACCGACGCCGGACTGTACGACGAATCCGATGTCCTGCTGAAGGCCGAGTTGCCGCGTTCGGCGACGCCGTACTACTTCATGTCGGGGCTGGCGGCGAATGCGAAGGCGCGCGGCGACAAGGCCGCGGCGCTCGACTGGTACCGGAAGGCCTACGACTCGGCGAGCGGACCGGCGACGAAGCTGCGCTGGGGCGCGACCTATTTCGCGAATGCCGTCGCGCTGGTGCCGGACGATTCGGCGCGGATCGAAGCGATCGCCGCGAGCGTGCTCGCGCAGGCCGGCAAGACCAAGGATGCGTTTTATGGGGCGAACCTGCGCGCGCTGACCAAGGTCGTCACGCAATTGAATCGCTGGCGTGGCGGCGGCGCGCACGATGCGTCGGTCAGGTCGGTCGTGAAGCAGTTCGACGGGGTGTGCGCGAAGCTGCCTGCGGGCGATCCGCAGGCAGCGGCATGCGCGAAACTGATTGAGCCGGTGAAGGCGTAACGATCAGCGAGGGTGCGGTCGGGCCGGACGGCCGCTTCCTGACTGCGATTACTGGCCTGATTGCGGCGCCGCGCCGCGAGTACCGCCAGCCCCGGCACTCTGCTGGCGCGCGATCTTCGCTTCGGCGGAAACGATGCTGGCCGGATAGAACCAGTCGCTCGACTGGAAACCGGCCTGCTTGAGCGCCTTCACTTCGGCGTGGACCTGCGCGCGCGTGAGCGGCGGGTTCGACTGCGCTTGCGCGGCGAGCGGGGCAGATACGGCCAGGGCGATGGCAACTGCATGGATCAGGCGCTTCATGATCGTGACCTCCATGTTTCCGACTGGGCGGCCGGCCTTCGTTCGACGAAGCGGCGGCGGTTGAAAACAGTGTAGGCCCGGGCCAGCGCGGGAAAAATGCGATCGCTCCCAACGCAGTGTTCTGCTGCCGGCAACAATGAATGGCGGGCGCGGACGGTGCCGGATGGCGGCGTGTGACGGACGTTGGGCCGTCCGGGCTGCACGGCAATGTGGCGCCGGGCGGTTCCGGTCGGCAGGGGGACGAACCGGCAGATGTGAATCCCGGTCGATCCGCCCCGGTTTGCATGCGGAGGTAGCGGGAAGGCGCCGTGCCTCGCGACAGGCATCACGCCGCGGCTGCCGCGCTGCAGGGCCGGTTGAACAGCCGTGACACGCAGAGGGAGGAAGGCGCGCCGGCCGCGTCGATGCGGCCGGCAGCGTTGGGCGGCGGTCGGAACGCCGCCCGATGCGGAGGCTTACACCAGGCCCGTCGTGTAGTACACGGCGATCACGAAGAACACCGCGAGCGTCTTGATCACGGTGACCGCGAAGATGTCGCGATACGACTCGCGGTGCGTGAGGCCCGTGACCGCGAGCAGCGTGATGACCGCGCCGTTGTGCGGCAGCGTGTCCATGCCGCCGCTGGCCATCGCGACGACCCGGTGCAGCACGTCCATCGGAATGTTGGCGGCCTGCGCGCCCTTGATGAACAGGTCCGACATCGCGGCGAGCGCGATGCTCATGCCGCCCGACGCCGAACCGGTGATGCCGGCGAGCGAGCTGACCGACACGGCCGCGTTCACGAGCGGGTTCGGAATGCTCTTCAGCGCGTCGCTGACGACGAGGAAGCCCGGCAGCGCGGCGATCACGCCGCCGAAACCGTATTCCGACGCGGTGTTCATCGCGGCGAGCAACGCACCGCCGACGGCCGCCTTCGAACCGGCCGCGAAGCGGTCGCTGACGCGCTTGAACGCGGTCAGGACGACCAGCACGATGCCGAGCAGCAGCGCGGCCTCGACCGACCAGATCGCGACGACGGTCTTGATCGACGTCGTGACCGGCGTATGCACGCCGGGCAGCACGTCCGGCGCGACCGTGTACGACGCGGCGCCGTACCACTGCGGGATCAGCTTCGTGAACGTGAAGTTCGACGCGCCGACGAGGAGCAGCGGCAGGATCGCCAGCGCCGGGTGCGGCAGTGCCGTCGCTTCGACGCGCTCCGGTTCGTTGACGAGCGACGTGCCGTAGCCTTCGCCCTTTGCCATCGCCGAACGGCGACGCCATTCCAGGTATGCGAGGCCGACGACGATGATGAACAGCGAACCGATCGTGCCGAGCGCGGGTGCGGCCCAGGCGGTCGTCTTGAAGAACGTGGTCGGGATGATGTTCTGGATCTGCGGCGTGCCGGGCAGCGAGTCCATCGTGAACGAGAACGCGCCGAGCGCGATCGCGCCGGGCATCAGCCGCTTCGGAATGTTGCTCTGGCGATAGAGTTCGGCCGCGAACGGGTACACCGCGAACACCACGACGAACAGCGACACGCCGCCATAGGTGAGCAGCGCGCACACCGCGACGATCACCGCATTCGCACGCGAGCGGCCGATGTAGCGGATCGCGGCATGGACGATCGACTCGGAGAACCCGGACAGTTCGATCACCTTGCCGAACACGGCGCCGAGCATGAACACCGGGAAATACAGTTTGACGAAGCCGACCATCTTCTCCATGAAGATGCCGGAGAAGACCGGTGCGACGGCGGCGGGTTCGATCAGCAGGACCGCGCCGAGCGCGGCGATCGGCGCGAACAGGATCACGCTGTAGCCGCGATACGCGGCGAACATCAGGAACGCCAGCGCGGCGAGGACGATCACGAAAGACAAGGGAGTCTCCTAATGGCTTTGGTTGTTGTTCGATCGCGGAACGCGCCGCGGACCGGCTCAGGTTCGTGCAGGTTTCGTGCCATCGGCCGGATTGCGCCGCCGGACATGGATTCGGCGGAGGCCGGCGGGCCCGCGCCGGCCAATGTCTGACGATTCTACATAAATCGTCTCCATCCGGAGACGATCTGGCCGTCAGGACAGCCCATTGAATCGGGCAGGGCTTTCCCGGACAAGGCATTCCGGCATGTCTCCGAAGTGAGATACTGCGTCTCGTTCCGGAGACATCCGGCCCAGCATACGCGGAGACGACGACACGATGATGAACGACTGGGCGCGCCTGCCCGTCAATTACGGTGACGTGCTGCGGCGCGCCGCCGAGTCGCTGTTTCGGACCTTCGAGGATTCGAGTGCGGGCACGGTGGTCGTCGATCGCGACGCGCGCGTCGTGTGGATGAACGAGCGTTATGCGGCGCGCTTCGGGTTCGCCGATCCGCAGCAGGCGGTCGGCCTCGACTGCGAGGCGGTGATTCCGAACAGCCTGATGCGCGAGGTCGTGTCGACCGGACAGCCGATTCTGCTCGACATCATGGAGACGGGCCGCGAGCCGCTCGTCGTCACGCGCCTGCCGTTGAAGAACGAGGCGGGCGAGACGGTCGGCGCGATCGGCTTCGCGCTGTTCGACCAGCTGAAGACGCTCACGCCGATCTTTTCCCGTTACGTGCAGCTTCAGCAGCAGCTGATCGCGACGCAGCGTTCGCTCGCGCAGGCGCGTCGTGCGAAGTACACGTTCGCGAGCTTCGTCGGCACGAGTGCCGCGAGCCTCGAAACCAAGCGGCAGGCGCGGCGCGCCGCACAGGTCGATTCGCCGGTGCTGCTGCTCGGCGAGACGGGCACCGGCAAGGAACTGCTCGCGCATGCGATCCATGCGGCGTCGGCGCGCGCGCTCCAACCGCTCGTGACCGTCAACGTCGCCGCGATTCCCGACACGCTGCTCGAAACCGAATTCTTCGGCGCGGCGCCGGGTGCGTATACCGGTGCCGACCGCAAGGGACGCGTCGGCAAGTTCGAGCTGGCCGATCGCGGCACGCTGTTTCTCGACGAAATCGGCGACATGCCGCTGCCGCTGCAGGGCAAGCTGCTGCGCGTGTTGCAGGACAAGGAGTTCGAACCGGTCGGCTCGAACCGGATCGTGCGCGCCGACGTGCGGATCATCGCCGCGACGTCGGCCGACTTGCCCGCGCTGGTCGAGGCCGGGCGTTTTCGCGCGGATCTCTATTACCGGCTCAATGTGCTGACGATTCACGCGCCGCCCTTGCGCGAGCGCGCGTCCGACATCGCGGCGCTCGTCTACGCGACGCTCGAGGAGCTGGCCGCGCAGCACGGTCGCGCCGCACATTGCGAACTGACCGACGATGCGCTGCGGATGCTGTGCGCGTACCCGTGGCCGGGCAACGTACGCGAGCTGCGCAACACGCTCGAGCGTGCGCTGATGCTGTCGGATCGCTCGGTGATCGATGCGGGTGCGCTCGCGACGTTCCTCGGGCCGGTGCGTGTGGCGCCGGACAGCATGCCGGCGGGCATGCGCGCTGCGCCGTCGCAGGTCGGCCGGGACGCGGACGACGCGCCGGGTGCATCCGGTGCACAGGTCGTTTCGTATACCGATGCATTGGCCGCGTGGGAGCGCCAGTTCCTGATCGACGCGCTTGCGGCGTGCGACGGGAAGGTCGTGGAAGCGGCCGCGCGCATCGGTATCGGTCGGGCGACGCTCTACAAGAAACTGGCGGCGCTGGGGATCGACCGATAGCAAGCGGTGGCGGATGCGGTCGGACGTGAGGAACGGCCCCCGGGGCGTACCCAACAGGAGACAACGATGAAACGAAGCGGCATCGCCGGATGGCTGGCCGTGCTGGTGGCGACGTCGGCGTTCGCGCAGGGCGACGACGCGCCCGCTGCGCGGCGCAACTGGTACAACGATCCGTTCGTCGCGCTGTCGCAGGGCTTCGCCGAATGTCCGCTGCCGCTCGGCCCGTGGATGACGCGCGCCGAGATGACGGACGACGCGCATTACCGCGCCGAGCGCGGGACCACCTGCTGGCTCGCCCACCGCTGCACGAAACCGAATTCCTATATGTATGACGCGCCGATCGCCGAGGCGGCGAAAGCGCATTTCGCGGGCACCGATCTTCTGCAGGGCACCAGCCTGTGGATCACCGTGCAGCGGCGCTTCATCTATGTCGAAGGGTGTGCCGATCCGGGATTCGATCGGCAGGCGCTGGCGCGCGAACTCGGCGCGCTTCCCGACGTCGAGCAGGTGTTCGTTCGCATCACCGACGATCCGCACCGGGCCGTGCCGTACAAGACGCGCGGCCGGCCGGACCGGACACCGGACCGAGCGCGGGAGTGAACGTGTGACAACGGTGCATGGCATACTCGCGACATTCAAAAATCGGTTGACGGAAAGAACAATGAATCACATGCTTGCGTCGGTCTGTCGGTGGCCTCGAACGCATTGGCGTCGGGCCGGATTGTTGGCCCTGGTTGCGGGGCTCGGCGGGTGCGGCGGCGGGGCGCCGTTGTTCACTTCGGACGGGCGCCCGACTACGCAGGTGCAGTGCACCGGCAGCGACTGGAGCAATTGCACGGACAATGCCCGCGCCATCTGCAATGGTGAATACGACGTCCTCCAGCAATCGACCGATGACGCCGTGCGAAATCTTCTCTTCGCATGCAAGAAGAAAAGCGGTTATTGATCCCGATATGCGTGGATAAGGAGACCATAATCGGGTGAAGCGCTTTTCTATTCGCTTGGAGTCGGCTATTTTTCATGAATAACACTCACGGAGTCCCATCCATATGGCGACCTACAGGCAACTGACAGCGCAGCTCGAAAGACTTCAGCAAAAGATCGACAAGGAACGCGAAAAGGCGATTACCGATGCGATTGCCGCGATTCGGGCGAAAATCGAGGAGTTCGACATTACGGCGGAAGAGCTCGGCTTCCGGCCGATGGGCACCGCTGCCGCCGTGAAACCGAAGCGCCCGTTGCCGCCGAAGTACCTGAATCCGAAGACGGGCGAAACGTGGAGCGGCCGCGGACGTGCGCCGGCGTGGCTCGGCAAGAACCGCGCGCGTTTCCTGATCAAGGACTGACTCCCGAAAATCCTCACCTTTCGTGCGCTGACTGACGGTGCGAACGGCCATGCGGCCGTCGCACCGTTTTGTTTTTGAGCCGCCGCGGCGCGACTCGAAGCCGTGGACTGAACACCAATGCCGCGCGATTAACGGATACCGTTTTGCGAATTCGCCGCGATTCGACCGGATATCGCCGCGAATTCCGGTAAACAACCCCGTAATTACGCGGCATGCGCGCATTGGCATTTTCGACCGTCGCGGTGCAGACGTAGCGCCGATTGCCATCACCGCTCGCGCATTGGCGCACTGCGCCGTGCAATTCCCGAACTTGCTCACCATGGTTCCTGTAAATCCTCACCTTTGAAGTGGCGACCGGATGACCGCATCGTGTCGCCTTCGCCCGTTGCGTCGTGCGAAGGCGTCGGTTACCGGCCCATGTTGCGGGGATTGATGCGCGTCGCACAGTCGGCCGTTCGGTATATAGGCAGCCGCATCGGGTTCGCCTATGCTTGGAGTTCGCGTCGACCGGCGCACGGCCATCCGGCCCGTGTGCCGGTCGGATCGTCTTTCGTTACCGTATGGAGCCGATGTGACCGTCCGCCATCTCGATGCGTTGTTCCAGCCCAGGTCCGTTGCGGTCGTCGGTGCATCGGCGCGCGCGGGCAGTATCGGTGCGATGGTGTGGGCGCGCGTGCTCGACGGCGCGTTCGAGGGGCCCGTGTGGCCCGTCAATCCGAAGTATCGCGAGCTGAACGGGCACGCGGTGGTGGCCGACGTCGACCGGCTGCCCGCGCCGCCGTCGGTCGCCGTGATCTGCACGCCGCCTGCCACGTGGGCCGGCATCGTGCGCAAGCTCGGCGAGATCGGCACGCGCGTCGCGGTGATCGTCGGCGAGGCGCGCACCGACGCCGATCGCGCCGCGCTCGATCGCACGCTCAAGGCCGCGAAGCCGTTCGTGCTCCGTATCGTCGGGCCCGGCAGTCTCGGCGTGCTGTCGCCCGCGCGGCATGCGCATTTCGGCGCGCCGGCCTATACGGCGCGATCGGGCGGTGTCGCGTGGGTGTCGCAATCGAACGCACTGACGAACGCGGTACTCGGCTGGGCCGATGCGCGAGGCCTCGGCTTTTCACATGTCGTCGCGCTTGGCAGCGAGGCCGACGTCGATGCGGGCGACGTGCTCGACTACCTCGCCAGCGATCCCGGCACGCGCGCGATCCTGCTCGAACTCGACACCGTGTGCGCCGCGCGCAAGTTCATGTCGGCGGCGCGTGCGGCGGCGCGCAACAAGCCGGTGCTCGCGCTGCGCACCGGGCGCGCCGATCCCGGCGATGCGCTTTACACGGCGGCGTTCCAGCGCGCGGGGATGGTGCGAGTCGATGCGCTCGACGATCTGCTCGACGAGATTGAGACGCTCGGTGTCGGGCGCGTCACCGCGCGTGGCGCGGCGACGCTCGTGACGAGCGACGCAGGCGTCGCGAAACTTGCGGTCGATGCGGTCGCGGAGGTGCGCGACGTGCTGGCCGACTGGCCGGCGGCGGCAACGTCGGCGGTCGCGGCCGCGCTGCCGCATCTCGTCGCGCCCGGCAATCCGTTGTCGCTCGGCGACGATGCGCGTCCCGAGCATTTCGGCGCAGCCATCAAGGCGCTCGCGCCGTTTCCGCAAACGGGCACGTTGTTCGTCGTGCACTCGACCTCCCACAGCGCGCCCGCCGATGCGGTCGCGCGCACGCTGATCGAATCGCGGCAATATGCGTACCGCGGCATCCTCGCGTGTTTCTTCGGTGCGGTCGATGCGGCGACGCGCGACGCATTGCACGCGAACGGCATTCCGGTGCACACCACCCCGCAGCGGCTTGCGCGCGCATACGCACGGCTCGTCGACTACAACCTCGGGCGGCAGTTGCTGATGCAGACGCCGGAGGGCACGCCGCCGCAGCCGGCCGAGTGCGTTGCGTCCGCGCAGGCCGAGGCCCGACGGATGGTCGAGGCCGGCGAGCCTGAACTGGCCGGCGAAGCCGCATTGCACTGGCTCTCGCACTTCGGCCTGTACGGCGAGCCGGCCGATGCGTCGGCCGGCGCCAGAGTTGTCGACGTCACGGTCGACATGTACGACGATTCGAACTTCGGCCCGGTGTTCCGTTATGCCGTGCCGCCGGCGGACGGCGTATCGGCGCCGTTCGTCGTGTACGGGCTGCCACCGCTGAATACGGTGCTCGCCCGCGCGGTGATGGAGCGTTCGCCGTATGCGCGCCGCACGCCTGTCGAACCCACGCTCGACGCGTTGACGGCACTGTCGCAAGTCGTTTGCGACGTGCGCGAAGTCGTCGCGATGTCGGTCACGCTGCGCGTGCTGTCCGACCGGGCCTACGTGGTCGCACCGCGCATCACGCTGGCGGCCGGGCGCAGCCGGCTCGCGATCATGCCGTATCCGCGCCATCTCGAGCAGACGCTCGAATGGCGCGGCGAGACCGTGACGATCCGTCCGATCCGTCCGGAAGACGAGGAAGCGCACAACGAGCTGCTTGGCGCGATGACGCCGGACGATCTGCGGATGCGTTTCTTCGGTGCGGTGCGCAGCTTCGATCATTCGCAAGTCGCGCGCATGACGCAGATCGACTACGACCGCGAGATGGCCTTCATCGTGTCGTTCACCGATGTGTCGGGCCGGTCGCACACACTCGCGGTGGCGCGTGCGGTTGCCGATCCCGACAACGAGACGGCGGAGTTCGCGATCGCCGTGCGGCCCGATCAGAAGGGCAAGGGGCTCGGGCGGTTGATGATGGCCCGCATCATCGACTACGCGCGATCGCGCGGCACCGCATGGATGATCGGCGAGGCGCTGCGCGAGAACACCGCGATGATTTCGCTGGCGAAGTCGTGCGGTTTCGCGGTGTCGACGACGGAGGAACCCGGCGTGGTGGGGTTCAGGATGAAGCTGCAACCATCACTGCGTTGACGAGCGTGCTCGAACGTGCGGCGGTATCGTGCGCAGTCGATAGGGAGCGCACGATGTGGGTGACGCACGGTCGCTGTCGAGCGAATTCGTCATGGTTCGGAATGCAGATCACCAGACGTATTCGATCGAATGCGCGGATCGGTACAACGTTCGCTCCGTGACCGACGCGGAGAGGCGAACGCGTCGAGTCACAGCATCCGTGGCGGGCGCGTTGCCTGTGCCGATGACCTCCGCGTATCGTCGATTCCGGCGCCATGGTCGAGCGCATGAACCTCGGCATTTCGCACCTGCAGCATCGGAAACAGAGCAAAGGTGAGACTTTTCGGGAGCCGCGAGTGAGCTTTTCCGGGAGCGCTCGGGTGAGCCGATACGGGAGTACTCGGTGAGCCTTCCCGGGAGCTGCCGGTGAGCCCTTGCGGGAAGCCCTGGTGAGCCTTTCCGGGAGAGGCCGGTGAGCCTTTCCGGGAAGGCTTGGTGAGCATCTTCGGGAGGCGTCGGTGAGGACGTTCGGGAGGGGCGGGTGAGCGTCTCCGGGAGCGTCAGGTGAGCTTTTCCGGGATGCCTGGGTGAGCGCTTACAGGATGCTTCGGTGAGACTTTTCGGGAGCCTGCGGACGCCGTGCTCCGGCTGGCGCGGCGCGGCCCTTTGCCGGCGTCCGCGCCGGTGCGGGCACGCATGAACCGTGCCCGCGACAGCGTTTACGCAGCGAGTTTCGACGCTGCGTCGTTCACCTGATCACGCGAAATCGCGAGTTCTTCGAGGTGCGCGTCGGCATAGATGCCGCCGGTTTCGCGCTCGAGGCGGGCGATCGTCAGCGCGCAACGCGCGGTGTCCTTCGGCATCGCGATGAAGCGCTTGACCGATTCGCCGGACGTGAATGCGTCGAACAGCGCGCCGCGCACGTCGTCCGGAAGCGTCTTGGTCCATTGGTACGGCTTGCCGTTGAAGGTGATCGACGGCGGCAGCGTGCGTTCCTTCTTGGTGGCCGTGATGAGGCCGTAGGTACGCGCGGCGTCGCCGATCTGCTCGGGCGAGAAGAGTTCGTCGGGCGTGATGTCGAACTGCTCGATGTAGTTCTCGATCGCCTGCATCGCCGCGGTGCGGTCGTCGCGCTTCTTCTGCGCGCGCGCGACGATGTCGCGCAGCTCGTCCGCTTCCTCGGGCGTGATCGTGAAGCTCGCCTGCTTCTGCTGAAGTTCGGAGAAACGCTGGAATTCTTGATCGTTCAGAAGTTTGGCCATGACATCCATCGGATACGACGGCCGCGACAGAGCCGGCCGCCGTAGTTTTTGAGAGGGCCGCTATTCTAGCGTAGCGCGGCGTCCGCGCATCCGGAAACGGTCTGTGGAATGCCGGTACGAACGCCCGCGCGAGCGGCGCGCGTCGCATGCCGCATGGGCAGCGTCGCGCCCGCCTGCCCGCCTCTCAGGCCGAGCGGCCGAACGACTGCCGCGCCCGAACGATCGACCGCCTTCAGCCCGGTCGCCCGGTTGGCGCGGTCGCCCGTTCGGCAACGTTCAGGAAGTCTCCGCGCGGCACATCGACAACTGGCCTGCCGTATCGCGCAGCCCCGCGACGACCACCTCGAGGGACGGCGCCATGTGCGCGTCGATCCGGCGCATGTACGGGCAGGTCAGCACCGCGATCGCATGGCCGGCCGGGCCGAGGATCGGCGCGCTCAGGTCGGTGACGCCGTATGCCTGGCGGCTGTCCTGGCGCACGTAGCCGGACTGGCGGATGGACTGGCACGCATGCGCGAGTTCCTGCTCGTTCATCGGCGCTTCGCCCTTGACCTTGCGGTGCTCGGCCAGCATGTGCGCGCGCTGCTCGGAACCCTGGAACGACAGCATCACGCGCCCCGAAGCCGTATCGGCGAGCCCGACGCGCGAGCCGAGCCGCACCGACACACCCCACGGGCCGGGGCCGTCCACCTGCGCGATCACGAGCAGGCTGCCGCGGTCGTAGACGGTCAGATGGCACGACTGTTCGGCCGCATCGGCGAAGCGCTGCATCAGCGGCAACGCCTCGGCGATCAGCCGGTTCATCGGCGGATGCCGGTGCGCGAGCGCGAACAGCTTCAGGCTGAGGGTGTAACGGTCGCCGCCGCTCGAGCGCATCACGTAGCGGCGGGCGACGAGACGTTCGAGCATCCGGTAGATCTCGCTCGCGTTGCGTCCGAGTTCCTTCGTGATTTCGGTGCGAGTGAGTCCTTCCTTCTGTTCCGAGAGGAGTTCGAGAATGTCGAGCCCCTTGTCGAGGGCGGGTGCGCGATAGCGGTCGGCTGCGCCCGTCGACTCCCGTGCGTCGCTGCCGGGGAGCGGGTTATTGGTTATTTGCATCATGGGTAGGAAGTCCGGGTATTACCAATCGGTGGGCGACGCACGCTGGCCGGTTTTGCACGCGGATTCTTGAAGCCGCATGCGGATGTGACTGCCATCCGGGCGAGCTTAACAACAAACATTCAGTGTGCAATGCAGTGTGTTTTTACCGATCATTACCCGACAAGAACGGATCACGGGCCGTTCCCGATGACAGGCTCGTAAGAAATATTCGAAATTCATCTTTCGGTTTCGAAGAACGGCGGCATCGGGCGCAAAGCCGAATGGTTCGGCGGTCCCGATGCTGCGCTGCGACCTCCGCAGGCGCACCAATAGTCGGTATCCGTCGCGCGCCATTTCACGGCGGGCCGCCGATGGTACAAAGAGCGGCGGGCCAGCGACGGCGCGGCCGCGCGTGAAGTCGGCCGGCACTGGCCGGCACATGTCGCGGATGCCGGGCCGTCGTCGCCGATGCGCAGACCGGCGGCCGTCCGTTCGATGCGCGTCGCACCTCGGTGCGGCGCCGCGATCGCTGCGCCTGCGCGAGCCTCGCGTGTCGAATGGCCTGCCGGATGCGGCGCCGACGCGCGTCCTCGACGATCGGCATTCAGTCCGGCGCGTGGCCGTCAGCGGCCGCGTCGGCCGGTATCCTGTCACATTCGACATCAGAGGTTGAGCACGATGAAACTGCTTCGCTATGGCCCGTCCGGCCAGGAAAAGCCCGGTATTCTCGACGCGGACGGCCGGATTCGCGACCTGTCCGCGCACGTGCCGGATCTTGCCGGCGACGCGTTGTCCGACGCCGGTCTCGCGCGCCTGCGCGCGATCGATCCGGCCACGCTGCCGCTCGTCTCCGGCGAGCCGCGCATCGGCGCATGCGTCGGGCGCGTCGGCAAGTTCATCGGCATTGGTCTGAACTATGCCGATCACGCTGCCGAAGCCGGCATGCCGGTGCCGAAGGAACCCGTGGTGTTCGGCAAGTGGACGAGTTCGATCTGCGGCCCGAACGACGGCATCGACATCCCGAAGGGCTCGGTGAAGACCGACTGGGAAGTCGAGCTGGGCGTCGTGATCGGCGCGACGTGCAAGGACGTCGACGAAGCGCGCGCGCTGGATTACGTCGCCGGCTACTGCGTCGTCAACGACGTGTCGGAGCGCGAGTGGCAGATCGAGCGCGGCGGCCAGTGGGACAAGGGCAAGGGCTTCGACACGTTCGGCCCGATCGGCCCGTGGCTCGTCACGCGCGACGAGGTGCCCGATCCGCAGCGTCTCGACCTGTGGCTCGAGATCGACGGCCACCGCTATCAGAACGGCAACACGCGCACGATGGTGTTCACCGTCGCGCAACTGATCGCCTACCTGTCGACCTGCATGACGCTGCAACCGGGCGACGTGATCACGACCGGGACGCCGCCGGGCGTCGGGATGGGCATCAAGCCGTCGCCGGTGTTCCTGAAGGCCGGTCAGCGGGTGCGCCTCGGAATCGAGGGGCTCGGCGAGCAACTGCAGAGCACGCGTAACGCGCGGTAAGCGGTTGCATGGCGCGGGCCGGACCCGCGATCGCGATCGATCGCAACCCGGCTGCGCCGCCCGATCACCGGCGTGATCGCCCGCGGCGGCGGTCGCGAACCGAACCCCGATGCAGCAAGGACAAGGGCCCGATTCCGCGCGATGCGGAATCGGGCCCTTGTCGTTCACCCGTGTCCGTCCGAACCGGATCAGACGATGTTGTCCAGCTCGCAATGCGCTTCGAGGCGATACCCGTCGGGGTCGACCACGAACGCCGCGTAATAGCCGGGGCCGTAGTGCTCGCGTTTGCCCGGCCCGCCGTTGTCCTGCCCGCCGTGCTGCAGCGCGGCGCGATAGAACGCATCGACTTCGACCGGCGACGCCGCGCGAAACGACAGGTGCAACCCCGAATCGGGATCGGCGACGACCGGACGCGCCGCGTGCTGCAACCACAGCACCGGCTCGCTGGTGCCGTAGCCAAGGGAACCGTCGTCGCTGTACAGCCGCTTGTAGCCAAGCGCGCCGAGCGTGCTGTCGTAGAACGCACGGCTGCGGTCGATGTGGGCAACGCCGAACGAAAGGTGATCGATCATCTGTGGCTCCTTGAACTGAAGGGGGACGTCAGTGCAGCAAACCTGTTTACAACCACCAGGCCAGCCGCTTGAAGCGAAGCGCGCCGAGCGTGCTGTCGTGGAACGCGCGGCTGCGGCCGGTGTGGACAACGTCGTACGAAAAACGATCGATCATCTGTGGCTCCTTGGACTGAAGAGGGGACGTCAGTGCAGCAAACCGTTTTTAACCACCATGCCGGTTATGTTAGAAAGCGTCAGGATGCTTGTCAACTGGCATGGTGGTTAGATACGATCGCATCATGAGCAAAACGCAACCTTCCGTCACGACCGACTGCCTGGTTCCGGCGCCGCCCGAAACGCTGAGCATCGATTTCGCGAACACGCTGTACTGGCGTGGCGCCGACGCACCGACCGAAACCTTCGGCACGCTGGACGACCTGCTCGTGTGGTGCCGTGAGCAGGCACGCGTGCCGGCCGGCCTGGCCGACGCGTGCCGCGCACAAGGGCAGGAGAAGGGGGGCGCGCCGGCGATGCTGACGCGCGCGCTCGCGTTGCGCGAGGCGTTGTATCGGCTCTTTCACGCGCAGGCCGAGCGGCGCGAGCCGCAAGCCGACGATCTCGCGCTGCTGGGCGGCTTTCTGGCGGAAGCGGCGCCGCGCGTCGCGCTCGCGCGGATCGACGGCGGCTACGCGTGGCGGATCGGGGAAGCGGGCGCGACGCTCGCGGGGCTGCTGAGCCCGGTGCTGTGGTCGGCGACCGACCTGCTGGGCGGTGCGCGGCTCGCGAAGGTCAAGCGCTGCGCGAACGACGCCTGCCAGTGGCTGTTCATCGACGACAGCAAGAACGGCAGCCGCCGCTGGTGCTCGATGTCGTCGTGCGGCAATCGCGCGAAGGCGTACCGCCACTATCACAAGGCCGACTGACGGCGGCGCGCGCCCGGCACGTGATCCCCGCCGCGCCGATCCCGCCCGAACCTATTTCGCCGACAGCTTCCGCCACAGCGTCGTCTTGCTGATGCCGAGCATCGCACACGCGCGATCGCGATCGCCGCCGCACGCATCGAGCACCGCGCGGATCTCGTCGGCTTCCGCGCGGCGGCGGCGCGCGTGGAGCGTCTGCGCGTCGTCGGCGTCGGCATCGGCCGCCTCGGGCGGCGCCGCGAACAGCTCGGGCGCGATCGCCTGCAGCGCATCGGGTGCGAGTGCCGCGCACGCGGCGCCCGGATCGTGCTCGTCGACGTCCTCGGCCAGTTCCACCGCGATCCGCTCGACCACGTTCTGCAGTTCCCGCACGTTGCCGGGCCAGCGATAGCGCGCGAGCGTCGCCTGCGTTGCGTCGAGCACGCGCATCGCATCGCCGGCCTCGCGCACGCGTTCGGCCAGCCGCGGCTCGCGCCGCGCGGCCTGCACGAGCAGCGTGGCCGCCAGCGCCGGAAGGTCGGCGGCGCGCTCGCGCAGCGGCGGCAGGCCGATGTTCAGGATGTTGAGCCGGTAATACAGGTCCGCGCGGAACGTGCCGGCCTCGACGGCCGCGAGCAGCGGCCGGTGCGTCGCGGCGATCACGCGCACGTCGATGCGGATCGGCTCGGTCGAGCCGAGGCGGATCACCTCGCGCTCCTGCAGCACGCGCAGCAGCCGGCTTTGCAGCGACGGCGGCATCTCGCCGATTTCGTCGAGAAACAGCGTGCCGCGGTGCGCGGCCTCGAACAGCCCGGTCTTGCCGCCGCGCCGCGCGCCGGTGAACGCGCCTTCCTCGTAACCGAACAGCTCGCTCTCGAGCAGCGCCTCCGGAAACGCGCCGCAGTTGATCGCGACGAACGGGTAGCTGCGCCGCGCGGACAGCGCGTGCAGGCTCTGCGCGATCATCTCCTTGCCGGTGCCGCTTTCGCCGAGCACGAGCACGGTCGCGTCGGATTTCGCATAGCGGCGCACGAGGTCGCGCACGCGGGTCATCGGCGCGGACGCGCCGATCACGTCGTCGAGCGCATAGCGCGCCGCGAACTGCTGCGTGTTCGGCTGCGAGCGCAGCGCGCGGTCGAGCCGTTCGACCGCGCGCGATTCCTGGAACGTCAGCACGCTGCCCGACGTGACGCCGCGATCGACGAGCGGCCCTCGATGCACGACGTAGCGCACGCCGCGCACGGTCGCGAGCGCGTCGCCGTCCTCGCCGCGCAGCGTGCGCAGCTCCGGGCGCAGGTCGACGAGCGCGCGGCCGACGGCCGCCGCCGGTTCAACCCCGAGCGCCGACGCGAGCCGCTCGTTGATGGCTTCGACGCGGCCGCGCGCATCGAGCGCGACCACGCCGTCGCGCAGGTGCTGCAACAGGTTGTCGAGCCGCTGGCGGCGAAATGCCTCGGCGTGCGTCGCGTATGCGACTTCGAGCGCCGTCTCGACCGCCTTGCGCACCGACGCGTGCGAATACAGGAACACCGCGCCCATGCCGGCGCTCGCCGCGAGATCGGTGACGAGGCCGGGGCCGACGATCGTCTCGATGCCGCGGTCGTGCAGGTCGTGCACGCAGGCTTCCGCTTCCTGCGCGGACTGATATGACGCAAACTGCACGTCGAGGCCGTAGGCGGCGACGAAGCGGCGCACTTCGGGGGGCGTCTCGCCGGCGCTGACGAGTGCGATCCGCGATGCGTCGCGCCGCGCGCGCGCGAGCGCCTGCATCACGTCGAAACCGGTCGGCGACACGACCACGACCGGCACCTGCGCACGCGTTTTCAGGAAGCCGCCGTTCGAGCCGGCCGCGACGATCACGTCGGGCCGCGCGGTGCCGGCCTCCGCGATCGCACTCAGCGCGTCTTCGTACGCGCGCGTGACGATGCGCACGTCGGCGCGTTCGTCGAATTCGCCGGCGATCTCGCGAAACAGGTCGCGCAGGCGGCTGATGCCCATCGCCCAGACGCGCGGGCGCACCGTGCGGTCGGCCGGGCCGACGGGCTTGGTCGAGGAGAGGTCCATGGCGACCGATTATGCGCGCGGGATTTCATTTTTGAAACACGAAGTTGCTGAATTGAAATCGCCGGGCGATCCAGCGTGCGTGCCGGTTGCTTAAGAATCAGTGGGTTAGCGCTGTTTCGCGAGCTGGCCCGGTCCTTGCTGTTAATGGGCATTCCTTCAGGAGGCCGTTCATGAGCAACACGCATCTTCAGAGCGCCGGCGCGAAATTCCGCGCGGCAGTCGCGGCCGAGCAGCCGCTGCAGGTGGTCGGCGCGATCACCGCGTACGCGGCCAAGATGGCGCAGGCCGTCGGCTTCAAGGCCGTCTACCTGTCGGGCGGCGGCGTCGCCGCGAATTCGCTCGGGATTCCCGATCTCGGCATCAGCACGATGGAAGACGTGCTGATCGACGCGAACCGGATCACCAACGCGACCGACCTGCCGCTGCTCGTCGACATCGATACGGGCTGGGGCGGCGCGTTCAACATCGCGCGCACGGTCCGCTCGTTCATCAAGGCCGGCGTCGCGGCCGTGCACATGGAAGACCAGGTCGGCCAGAAGCGCTGCGGCCACCGTCCGGGCAAGGAAGTCGTGCCGATCGAGGAGATGGTCGATCGCGTGAAGGCCGCGGTCGACGCGCGCACCGACGACCAGTTCGTGATCATGGCGCGCACCGACGCGGCCGCGGCCGAAGGGATCGATGCGGCGATCGAACGCGCGGTGGCGTATGTCGAGGCCGGCGCGGACATGATTTTCCCGGAAGCGATGAAGACGCTCGACGACTACCGCCGCTTCAAGGCCGCGGTGAAGGTGCCGATCCTCGCGAACCTGACCGAGTTCGGCTCGACGCCGTTCTTCACGGTCGACGAGCTGCGCGAGGCGAACGTCGACATCGCGCTGTACTGCTGCGGCGCGTATCGCGCGATGAACAAGGCCGCGCTGAACTTCTACGAGACGGTGCGTCGCGACGGCACGCAGAAGGCGGCCGTGCCGACGATGCAGACGCGCGCCGAGCTGTACGACTTCCTCGGCTATCACGAATACGAACGCAAGCTCGACGAGCTGTTCGCGCAGGGCAAGAAGTAACGCGGCCCGCGCGCCGGGACACGGCTCCCGGAACGCTTTGCATGAAGCCGGGCCGCGCGCACAGGCGCCGGGCCCGGCCGACATGACACCCCCGATACCCATTGGAGAACGAAAACATGAGCGAGACGAAAGACGCAGCAGCACCGGCCGCCGCAGGCGCATTCAAGCCGAAGAAGTCGGTGGCGCTGTCGGGCGTGACGGCCGGCAACACGGCGCTGTGCACGGTCGGCAAGACCGGCAACGACCTGCACTACCGCGGCTACGACATTCTCGACGTCGCCGAATCGTGCGAGTTCGAGGAAATCGCGCACCTGCTCGTGCACGGCACGCTGCCGAACCTGACCGAACTGGCCGCGTACAAGACCAAGCTGCGCGCGCTGCGCGGCCTGCCGAACGCGCTGAAGGTCGCGCTCGAGCAGATCCCGGCGTCGGCCCACCCGATGGACGTGATGCGCACCGCCGTGTCGGTGCTCGGCACCGTGCTGCCGGAGAAGGACGATCACAACCTGCCGGGCGCGCGCGACATCGCCGACCGCCTGATGGCGTCGCTCGGCTCGATGCTGCTGTACTGGTATCACTTCTCGCACAACGGCAAGCGCATCGAGACGGAAACCGACGACGACTCGATCGGCGGCCACTTCCTGCACCTGCTGCACGGCAAGACGCCGTCGAAGTCGTGGGTCGACGCGATGCACACGTCGCTGATCCTGTACGCGGAGCACGAGTTCAACGCATCGACGTTCACCGGCCGCGTGATCGCGGGCACGGGCTCGGACATCTACTCGGCGATCACCGGCGCGATCGGCGCGCTGCGCGGGCCGAAGCACGGCGGCGCGAACGAAGTCGCGTATGAAATCCAGAGCCGCTACAGCTCGCCGGACGACGCCGAAGCCGACATCCGCCGCCGCGTCGAGAACAAGGAAGTCGTGATCGGCTTCGGTCACCCGGTCTACACGATCTCCGATCCGCGCAACAAGGTGATCAAGGGCGTCGCGCACAAGCTGTCGAAGGAAGCGGGCGACCTGAAGCTGTACAGCATCGCCGAGCGCCTGGAAGCGGTGATGTGGGACGCGAAGAAGATGTTCCCGAACCTCGACTGGTTCAGCGCCGTGTCGTATCACATGATGGGCGTGCCGACCGCGATGTTCACGCCGCTGTTCGTGATCTCGCGCACCTCCGGCTGGAGCGCGCACATCATCGAGCAGCGCGTCGACAACAAGATCATTCGCCCGAGCGCGAACTATACCGGTCCGGAAGACCTGCAGTTCGTGCCGATCGAGAAGCGCTGAAACGCCCGCCGCGCGTGCCGGCGCCCGTGATGCGGGCCGCCGGCGCGCGGAACGTCTTACCCCGAATTCCGCCCCACATCATGAATACCGCCAACCGCAAACCCCTGCCCGGCACGCCGCTGGACTACTTCGACGCGCGCGCCGCGGTCGAAGCGATCGCCCCCGGCGCGTACGACACGCTGCCGTACACGTCGCGCGTGCTCGCCGAAAACCTCGTGCGCCGCTGCGATCCGGCGATCCTCGCCGATTCGCTGAAGCAGATCGTCGAGCGCAAGCGCGAGCGCGACTTCCCGTGGTTTCCGGCGCGCGTGGTGTGCCACGACATCCTCGGCCAGACGGCGCTCGTCGACCTCGCGGGCCTGCGCGACGCGATCGCCGAGCGTGGCGGCGACCCGGCCAAGGTGAACCCGGTCGTGCCCGTGCAGCTGATCGTCGACCACTCGCTCGCCGTCGAATGCGGCGGCTTCGATCCGGACGCGTTCGCGAAGAACCGCGCGATCGAGGATCGCCGCAACGAGGATCGCTTCCACTTCATCGAATGGACCAAGCAGTCGTTCGAGAACGTCGACGTGATCCCGCCGGGCAACGGCATCATGCACCAGATCAACCTGGAGAAGATGTCGCCGGTGATCCAGGCGCAGGACGGCGTCGCGTATCCGGACACCTGCGTCGGCACCGACAGCCACACGCCGCACGTCGATGCGCTCGGCGTGATCGCGATCGGCGTCGGCGGGCTGGAAGCCGAGAACGTGATGCTCGGCCGCGCATCGTGGATGCGCCTGCCGGACATCGTCGGCGTCGAGCTGACCGGCAAGCGCCAGCCCGGCATCACCGCGACCGACGTCGTGCTCGCGCTGACCGAATTCCTGCGCAAGGAAAAGGTGGTCGGCGCATATCTGGAATTCCGCGGCGAAGGCGCCGCGAGCCTCACGCTCGGCGACCGCGCGACGATCTCGAACATGGCGCCCGAATATGGCGCGACGGCCGCGATGTTCTTCATCGACGGCCAGACGACCGACTACCTGCGCCTCACCGGCCGCAGCGACGAGCAGGTGAAGCTGGTCGAGACCTACGCGAAGGCGGCGGGCCTGTGGGCCGATACGCTCGCCAACGCGCAGTACGAGCGCACGCTGACGTTCGACCTGTCGAGCGTGGTGCGCAACATGGCCGGCCCGTCGAACCCGCACAAGCGGCTGCCGACCGCCGATCTCGCCGCACGCGGGATCGCCGGCCAGTGGGAAGAGAAGGCGGGCGAGATGCCCGACGGCGCGGTGATCATCGCCGCGATCACGAGCTGCACGAACACCAGCAACCCGCGCAACGTGATTGCCGCGGCGCTGCTCGCGCGCAACGCGAACGCGAAGGGCCTCACGCGCAAGCCGTGGGTGAAGAGCTCGCTCGCGCCGGGCTCGAAGGCGGTCGAGCTGTATCTGGAAGAAGCGAACCTGCTGCCGGAACTCGAGACGCTCGGCTTCGGCATCGTCGCGTTCGCGTGCACGACCTGCAACGGGATGTCGGGCGCGCTCGATCCGACGATCCAGCAGGAGATCGTCGATCGCGACCTGTACGCGACGGCCGTGCTGTCCGGCAACCGCAACTTCGACGGCCGCATCCATCCGTATGCGAAGCAGGCGTTCCTCGCGTCGCCGCCGCTCGTCGTCGCGTATGCGATCGCCGGCACGATCCGCTTCGACATCGAGAAGGACGTGCTCGGTCACGACCAGGACGGCAAGCCCGTCACGCTGAAGGACATCTGGCCGACCGACGAGGAGATCGACGCGATCGTCGCATCGAGCGTGAAGCCCGAGCAGTTCCGCAAGGTCTACGAGCCGATGTTCGCGCGCACGGCCGATGCGGGCGAGCGTGCGGCGCCGTTGTACGACTGGCGCGCGCAGAGCACGTACATCCGCCGTCCGCCGTACTGGGAAGGGGCGCTGGCCGGCGAGCGCACGCTCAAGGGCATGCGTCCCCTCGCGGTGCTCGGCGACAACATCACGACCGACCACCTGTCGCCGTCGAACGCGATCCTCGCCAACAGCGCGGCCGGCGAGTACCTCGCGAAGATGGGCCTGCCGGAAGAAGACTTCAACTCGTACGCGACGCACCGGGGAGACCACCTGACCGCGCAGCGCGCGACCTTCGCGAACCCGACGCTGATCAACGAGATGGCGCTCGTCGACGGCGCGGTGAAGAAGGGCTCGCTCGCGCGCGTCGAGCCGGAAGGCCAGGTCATGCGGATGTGGGAAGCGATCGAGACGTACATGAATCGCAAGCAGCCGCTGATCGTGATCGCCGGCGCCGACTACGGCCAGGGCTCGTCGCGCGACTGGGCCGCGAAGGGCGTGCGGCTCGCGGGCGTCGAGGTGATCGTCGCCGAAGGGTTCGAGCGGATCCATCGCACGAACCTGATCGGGATGGGTGTGCTGCCGCTCGAGTTCAAGCCGGGCACGAACCGCACCACGCTCGGCATCGACGGCACCGAGACCTTCGACGTGATCGGCGAGCGCATGCCGCGCGCCGATCTCACGCTCGTGATTCACCGCAAGAACGGCGAGCGTGTCGAGGTGCCGGTGACGTGCCGGCTCGATACGGCCGAGGAAGTGTCGATCTACGACGCGGGCGGCGTGCTGCAGCGTTTCGCGCAGGACTTCCTCGAATCGTCGCAGGCGGCTTGACCGGGTCACACAGGGACAACGCAAACATGGCTCACATTCCTCAAATCAGGATTCCGGCGACCTATCTCCGCGGCGGCACCAGCAAGGGCGTGTTCTTCCGGCTGCAGGACCTGCCGGACGCCGCGCAGACGCCGGGCGCCGCACGCGACGCGCTGCTGCTGCGCGTGATCGGCAGCCCCGATCCGTACGGCAAGCAGATCGACGGGATGGGCGGCGCGACGTCGTCCACCAGCAAGACGGTGATCGTGTCGAAGAGCACGCGGCCCGGTCATGACGTCGACTACCTGTTCGGGCAGGTCGCGATCGACCGCGCGTTCGTCGACTGGACCGGCAACTGCGGCAACCTGTCGGCGGCGGTCGGCCCGTTCGCGATCAGCGGCGGCCTCGTCGATGCATCGCGCGTGCCGCGCGACGGCGTCGCGACCGTGCGGATCTGGCAGGCGAACATCGGCAAGACGATCGTGGCGCACGTGCCGATCACGAACGGCGCGGTGCAGGAGACGGGCGACTTCGAGCTGGACGGCGTCACGTTCCCGGCCGCCGAAGTGCAGCTCGAGTTCCTGGATCCGGCCGCCGAGGAAGAGGGCGCGGGCGGGTCGATGTTCCCGACCGGCAACCTCGTCGACGACCTCGCCGTGCCGGGCATCGGCACGCTGAAGGCGACGATGATCAACGCGGGGATTCCGACCATCTTCGTCGAGGCGGAGGCGATCGGTTACACGGGTACCGAGCTGCAGGACGCGATCAACGGCGACCCGAAGGCGCTCGAGAAGTTCGAGACGATCCGCGCGTACGGCGCGCTGCGCATGGGCCTGATCGACACGCTCGACGAGATCGCGACGCGCCAGCACACGCCGAAGGTCGCGTTCGTCGCGAAGCCGGCCGACTATGTCGCGTCGAGCGGCAAGCGCGTGAATGCGGGCGACGTCGACCTGCTGGTGCGGGCGATGTCGATGGGCAAGCTGCACCACGCGATGATGGGCACGGCGGCGGTCGCGATCGGCACGGCCGCGGCGATCCCCGGCACGCTCGTCAACCTCGCGGCGGGCGGCGGTGAACGCAACGCGGTGCGCTTCGGGCACCCGTCGGGCACGCTGCGCGTCGGCGCGGAAGCGCAACTCGAGAACGGCGAATGGACCGTCACAAAGGCGATCATGAGCCGCAGCGCGCGCGTGCTGATGGAAGGCTGGGTGCGCGTGCCGGGCGACGCATTCTGATCGTTCCGGTCGTCGTTCCGATGACAAGCAAGGGCGGCTTCGGCCGCCCTTGTCGATTCTGCTTCGCTTGCGGTCGGCCGTGCAGGAAGCGGCGCAGCGCGTCGTGGGGATGCGCCGCGCGGCCGTCGATACGCGCGCGTCGCATCGTCGGGCAGGTACGCGCGACCGGCGCGGCCCGGCACGTCCGGCACGCCGCCGCGGCCCGGCACGCGCCGAAGCTGGAGCGTGGTGGCGACCGTGTCGACCGGCGGCAGCGGCAGGATGCGGTCGCGATGCCGCGCGAGGTTGTCGACGGTGAGCGTGACGGTCGGCCAGACGTCCAGCCAGGGACGGATGCCAGGATCGACGAGATGACGTGTGTCCAAGGCGCGACTCCGTGGTGAAAACGGTGCAACGCGCGCCGACCGGCGAACCGGCGACGACGGCGTCACAGCACGCTGCGCGCGACGACCCAGCGATGCACCTCGGTCGGGCCTTCGAAGATGCGCATCAGCCGCGCTTCGTTCGCCATCTGATGCAGCGGCAGCTCCTTCGTCATGCCCATCGCGCCGAGCGTCTGCATCGCATGATCGATGACGCTCGACGCCATCTCCGTCGCGAACACCTTGACCATCGAGATCTGCGTGCGCGCATCCTGCCCGGCGTCCACCCGCGCGGCCGCTTCGTAAGTCATCAGGCGGCACGCGTGGATCTGCGTCAGCGCGTCGGCGACCCACCACTGCACCGCCTGGCGCTCGGCGAGCGGCACGCCGAAAGTCTTGCGCTGTTTCGCATGGTCGCACAGCAGCGCGACCGCGCGCTCGGCGCGGCCGATGCACCATGCGGCCATCTCCAGCCGCCGGTTCGACAGGCGCGCCTGCATCGGCGCGAAACCGGCGCCTTCGCGGCCCAGCAACTGCGTCGCGGGAATGCGGCAATCCTCCAGCACGATTTCGTAGGTCGACAGCCCGCCGATCATCGGAATGCGGCGTTCGATGATGAAACCCGGCGTGTCGCGTTCGACGATGAACGCCGACATGCCGCCGCGCTTGCCCTTGCTGCGGTCGGTCAGCGCCATCACGATCGTCCAGTCGGCTTCGCTCGCGTGGCTGATCCAGATCTTCCGGCCGTTCAGCACCCACGTGTCGCCGTCGCGCTCGGCCGTCGTCGACAACGCGCCCGGATCCGAGCCGGCGCCCGGCTCGGAAATCGCCATCGCGGAGCGGGTGATGCCGCGTGCGTACGGTTCCAGGTAGCGCGCGCGCTGCGCATCGTCGGCGGCGTCGCACAGCATCCGCAGGTTCGGTGAATCGGGCGGCAGGATGTACGGCGTCACGGTCGTGCCGATCGCTTCGTTCACGCCGACCATCGCGACGGCCGTGAGGTCCGAGCCGCCGGCATCGACCGGCGCGTCGAGCCCCCACAGACCGAGTTGCCGCGAGCGCTCGTCGAGCCGCGCACGTTCGTCGGCGAGCAGCGCGAAGCGCTGGCCGTCGGCCTCGCGCGCCATCACGGCCGCTTCGAGCGGCATCAGCTCGTCTTTCACGAAGCGTGCGACGAGATCCTTGATCATCCGGTGGTCGAGATCGAGTTCGAAATTCATGGGGGTATCGATGAAGGAGTGAAAGGAATGCGCGCTCAGACCGCGCGCGATGGGGACGCCGCCCGGGCACGCAGCGTGCCGAGCAGCGCCACGCAGCCGGCCGCGAGCAGCGCGGCGTTGAGATAGAGCCCGCCGCGCATCGAGCCGGTGGCGGCGTTCAGCACGCCCATCAGGAACGGGCTCGCGAATCCGCCGATCGCGCCGGACATCGTGATCGCCGCGATCGCGACCGCCATCGAACGCTTCGGCAGCGCGAGCCCCGGCAGCACCCAGAACGCGGGCAGCGTCGCCGCGTGCGTGGCGACCGCGATGCAGAGCGCGATCGTCAGGTTCGTGGCGCCGTCGAGACGCGCCAGCACGACGAGCGTCGCCGCGCACGCGAGCATCGCGGCCGCGCTGTGTTCGCGCCACGCATGCCGGCGTTCGGTGCGCCAGCCCATCCCGAGCATGCCGACGATGCCGCACAGGTAGGGCAGCGCGGACAGCAGGCCGATCTGCATCGCGCCGTGCAGGCCGCCGCGGTGCAGGATCACGGGCATCCAGAACACGAGTGCATAGCCGGCTGCCGCGATCGAGAAATTGGCCGCGCACAGCAACCAGAAGTCGCGGTGCGCGAGCAGCGGCCGCTGCGGGAACGCGCTGGCGTCGGCGTGGGCGTCGGCCTGCGCGTGCGCATCGCGCAGCGCGGCCTTGTCGGCGGCCGACAGCCAGCGCGCGTCGTCCGGCCGGTCGTCGAGAAAGCGCAGCGCGACGAAGCCGAGCGCGCTGCTCGGCAGCCCTTCGACGACGAACAGCCATTGCCAGCCGCTCAGGCCGGCGACGCCGTCGAGGTACGTGAGGATCGCGCCCGACACCGGGCCCGCGATCATCCCCGCGAGGTACAGCGCGGTCATGAAGAGCGCGAACGCCTTCGCGCGCTGCTTCGGCGGATACCAGGCGCCGAGATGGAACAGGATGCCGGGGAAGAAGCCGGCCTCGAACACGCCGAGCAGGAACCGGCACACGTGGAACTGCGCGGGGGTCGCGACGAACATCGTCGCGGCCGAGCCGAGCCCCCACAGCACCATGATCCGCGCGATGGTCCGGCGCGCGCCGATCCGCGCGAGCAGCGCGTTGCTCGGAATCTCGAACGCCATGTAGCCGATGAAGAAGATGCCCGCGCCGAGCCCGTAGACGGCGTCGGAGAAGCGCAGTTCGGCGGCCATCTGCGCGTGCGCGAAGCCGATGTTGATGCGGTCGATGAACGACAGCGTGTAGCAGAGGATCAGGAACGGCAGCAGGCGCCGCGAGATCCGGCGGTAGAGCGCCGGCATCGCGTCGTCGCGCACGCCGGCCGGGGTGGACAGGGTCGGGGTCATGGGCCCTCCGTCAGAAGCGGTGAGTGATGCCGAGCGCCAGCACCTGTTCGGTGCCGCCCGGTCGCGGTTGCACGCCGGCGACGACGGTATTGCGCGCGCCGCCGCCGTTCTTCATGTACAGGTAGCGGGCATGGAGCGCGGTCCGCTTCGACAGCGGATGGTCGTAGCCGAGACCGAACGCGGTCGCGTCGTTCGCCGAGCCCTTCACGTCGCGGCGCACGGCCGACACCAGCACGCGGTCGAGCGCGCCGACGTCGATCGCCGCGCCGACGCTCGCCGTCGAGAACGCGGGCAGGCCGGGCGCCGTGCTGGCGCCGTGGAGGAACGCGCCGTACAGCTTGACCCGCGCGAACGCGTAGCGGGCGGCGAACACGTAGTGGCGGGTGGTCGTCGGGTGAACGACGGGCGCGAGATTGCCGGCCGACACGTCGTCCTGGAAGCCCGCGCCGACATAGAGGCCGCCGATCCGGTACTGGAGCCCCGCGCCGTAGTTGCGGCCGGCCTGCGTCGACAGCGCGTTCGGCGTCGGGAAGCCGTAGGTGGCCATCACGCGCAGGCCGTTCCAGTCCGGGCCGAGATACGACGCCGCCTGGTTGAAGCGCGGAATCGGCGGTGTCGTGTTGGCGGTGATCGTGTCCGTCGACGTCGCGAGCAGTGCGAGCGGCGACATGCGTTCGTTCAGGCCGAACGGGTCGCCCTCGTACACGATGTAGAACGACGGCGTGTATTGCCGGCCGAGCCGCAGGTCGCCGTAGCGCGTGTCCTGCAGCGCGACGTAGGCCTGCCGGTAGAACAGCGTGCCGCCCTGGAACGAGCCGTCGGCCGGCGAGAAGCCGCTTTCCAGCACGAACTTCGTCGAGGTTCCGCCGCCGAGATCCTCGACGCCGGTCAGCCCGACGCGGCTCGTCGCCCCGCCGCCGCCGCTTTGCCGGAAGCTCGACAGGCTGCCGATGCGATCGAATTCGACATAGCTGTCGACGATTCCGTACAGCGTGACCGACGACGCGTGCGCATGCGGCGTGCACAGCGCGCATGCGCCGATCAGGAGTGCTTTTCGTTGCATGAATGTGTCTCCGTTCCATGTTTGTTATGCGCCGCGCCCGTGTGCGGGGCGGCGAGCGACGGCGCGCGGCGGACGGGGCCGCGCGCCGTCGGGCTCAGCGTCCCTTGAACACCGGCTTGCGTTTCTCGAGAAACGCGCGGGCGCCTTCGACCCGGTCCTCGCTCGCGTAGACGTCGGGGCCGACGTCGAGCCGCAGCGCCGCGGCAACCGGCAGGCCCCAGCTGCGCGTTGCCGTTTCCTTGATGCGCCGGATCGTGAGCGGCGCGTTCGCGGCGATCGCCCGCGCCAGTTCCCGCACGGTGTCGTCGAGCGCGGCGCCGGAGACGACCCGGCTCAGCAACCCGGCGCGCAGCGCTTCGTCGGCGTCGCAGCGGCGGCCCGTGAACAGCAGCTCCATCGCGACCGCGCGCGGCAGCATGCGCGGCAGCAGTACGCTCGCGAAGTTCGCGCCCATCCCGACCTTGGCTTCCGGCAGCGCGAAATACGCGTGATCGGCGGCGATCCGCAGGTCGCACGCGAGCGCGATCTCGAAGCCGCCGCCGATCGCGTAGCCGTTGATCGCCGCGATGGTCGGCTTGCGCAGCTCGAGGATCAGTTCGTGCACGTTGCGTGCCAGCCCGCGCATCGGCCGCATGCCGCGCATCTCGGGATCGCCGAGATCGACGCCCGCGCTGAAGGCCCGGTCGCCCGCGCCGCGGATCACGATCGCGCGAACCGCGGGGTTGTCGTCGAGCGTGACGAGTTCGTCGCACAGGCGCCGGATCGCGTCGGCGGACAGCGCATTGGCGACGTGCGGGCGATGGATCGTCAGCCACGCGATGCCGTCGTCGTCGGTGCGCAGGATCGACGGGGCGTCGTCGCCGGTCAGGGAGGAGAACGTGCGCGGCGTGGTCATGACGGGCTCCCGGTGGTGGTGGCGCGCTCGTCATGAACGACGCCGGCCTTGCGCAGCGCGTCGCGGCGGGCTGCGTCGAGGCCGAGCGCGTCGAGCACCGCGTCGGTGTCGGCCGCGAACGGCCGCGGCGGCCGGCGAATCGAGCCGGGCGTGCGCGACAGCTTGGCCGGGATGCCCGCGCCGGTATAGGTGTCGGTCTTGACGAGCATCGCGTTGCGGGCCGCCTGCGGATGGCCGAACCCGTCCGCGATGGTGTTGACCGGCCCCGTCGCGACGCCGGCGCGCATCAGCCGTTCGACGACCTCGTCGGCGGGCAGTTCGGCGGTCAGCTGCCCGATCAGCGTGTCGAGCGCGTCGCGATGCGCGACGCGCTGTGCGTTGGTGACGAAGCGCGGATCGCGTGCGAGCTCGGGCACGCCGAGCGCCTCGACCATCTTCGCGAACGTGCGGTTGTTGCCCGCGCCCGTCGCCACCGGCTTGTCCTTGCACGGATAGACGCCGTACGGCGCGATCGAGGCGTAGACGTTCCCCGTCGCGACGGGAACGTCGCCGGTCGCCATCCAGCTCGTGCTGACCGGATGCAGCATCGACAGCGCGGTGCTGAACAGATCGATGTCGACGTGCTGTCCGAGGCCGGAGCGCGTGCGCTCCACCAGCGCGAGCAGGATGCTCGACACGGCATTCAGCCCGGCCGCGTAATCGACGACCGGAAACGGCACCTTCAGCGGCATGCCGCCCGGTTCGCCGTTGATCGACATGAAGCCGGCGAGCCCTTGCGCGACGGCGTCGTAGCCCGGAAACCGCGCGAGCGGGCCGTCGGTGCCGTAACCGGAGATCGAGCAATGGACGAGGCGCGGAAAGCGTTCGCGCAGGCAATCGTCGTAACCGATGCCCCAGCGTTCGAGCGTGCCCTGCTTGAAGTTGTCGACCAGCACGTCGGCCGTCTCGAGCAGGCGGAACAGCACGTCGCGGCCGTCGCGATGCGACAGGTCGAGCGCGAGGTTGCGCTTGTTGCGGTTGAGCCCCCAGTAGTAGCTGGAGAGGCCGCTCGGCATCGCGGGCCCCCAGTCGCGTGTTTCGTCGCCTTGCGGCGGTTCGATCTTGATGACGTCCGCGCCGTGGTCGGCGAGCGTCTGCGTGCAGAACGGGCCCGCATAGACGCGGCTCAGGTCCACCACGCGCACGCCGGCGAGCGCGCCTTCGTTGCTGATGATCATGACGATGTTTCCCTTCGATAGTCGGCGATGCGGGCGTTCGCCGGCGGCGTGCCGGGCGGCGCGCCGCGGGTTCAGTCGCGCGCGGCGAACAGCGCTTCGACGGCCGCGCGGTGTTCGGGCGTCGCGTGCGCGAATGCCTGGTACGACGCGGACAGGTCGAGCAGCGTGTCGAGGCTCGTGTGCCGGCCTTCGCGCAGCAGCCGCTTGGTCAGGCGCAGCGCGGTGCCCGGATGGCGCGCGATGCGCGCGGCGAGCGCGTGCGCATGGGCCGGCAGCTCGCCGTCGGGGACGACGCGCGACACCAGCCCGTGGCGCAGCGCCGCTTGCGCGTCCACCGCGTCGCCCGTGAACGACATCTCGGCGGCGACGGCCGCGCCGACGATCTGCGGCAGGAACCACGCGCCGCCGTCGCCCGGCACGAGGCCGAGCGCGATGAAGCTTTCCGCGAAACGCGCGCTGTCGGCGGCGATGCGGATGTCGCACATGCACGCGAGGTCGGTACCGGCGCCGATGGCCGGCCCGTTGATCGCCGCGATGGCCGGCACTTCGAGTTGCTGGAACGCGTGCGCGAGGCGCTGGATGCCGCGGCGATAGCGCGTGCGGATCGCGGCGAGGTCGTGCAGGTCCGACTCGGCGAGCGCACGCATCGCCTTCACGTTGCCGCCCGAGGAAAACACCGCGCCGGCGCCGGTCAGGACCAGCACGCGAATCGACTCGTCGCGATTCGCTTCGTCGCAGCACGCGACCAGTGCATCGATCGCATCGGTGTCCGAAATGGCGTTGCGCGTTTCGGGGCGGTTCATCGTGACGGTCAGGATCGGTCCCTGCCGTTCACGGATCAGAAAGGCTGACATGATGTCTCCGTATGTTCTGTACCGCGGGGCTTCACGCCGCGGGCCGAAGCCTAGTATCGTCACGACGGTTGGCGGCGGGAAATTCCGTTCCACATACGTGGAAGGGCCCGCCGTGACGGGCGCGGAGGGGACGGGATGAGCGGAAACGTGGTCAAGAGCGCGGCGCGCGTGTTCGAGGTGCTGGAGCTGTTCAGCGAGCTGCAGCGGCCGCTGAGCGTGCGCGAGATCGCCACGCGCTGCCGCTATCCCGGGTCGAGCGCGGCGGCGCTGCTCACCAGCATGAAGGTGCTCGGCTACCTGTCGTACGACGAACGGACGCACGCGTATGCGCCGACCGCACGGCTCGTCAATCTCGGCGAAGCGCTCGTCGATTCGGCGGCGGGCAGCCGCCGGTACTGGCACGCCGTGGCGAAACGGCTGGCGGCCGGTACGCGGGAGGCCGTCGTGATCGCGGTGCAGAGCGACCTGTACGTGCAGTACATCGACGCCGTTGCGGGCGCGCAGCGGGTTCCGGTCCAGTTCTATGCGCCGATCGGCACGCGCCGCGAGATCTGCATGTCGGGGCTCGGCTGGGCGCTGCTGAGCCTGCAGCCGGACAGCACGATTCGCCGGCTCGTGTCGCGCAGCATCCGGCGGATCGGGAAATCGGGCAGGACGATCGACGAGGACGTGGTGCTGGACAAGGTCGAAGAGACGCGCCGGCTCGGCTATTCGTATTCGGCGCATACGGTGACGCAGGGCGCGGCGATGATCTCGATGGTGATCGCCGACGGCTGGAACGGCACGCCGCTCGCGATCGGCGTCGCCGGGCCGGTCGAGCGGATCGACGAACGTCGCGACGCGATCGTGCTCGCGATGCGCGACGCGCTGGCCGGGCGCATGGACGAAGCGGTCGGCTAGGGGTTTGGCGACGCGTCCGCATGCGGCAGGCTCGACCGACATCGGGCGGACGACGGCGGGTTTGCTCCGGCGTCGACGTGAATCTGGCGTCTCGGCGGGCTCGCGCGATGGCGCTGCGGGCGGCGCGCACGTTCGCATAGAATCGGAGCGTTGTTTCGTTTTGCCCCTGTCCGGTTGCATTCCCGCGAGGTCGCCATGTCATTGAACGCGCCGCTTTCCGGCGTCCATATCGTCGAATTCGAAGGCCTCGGCCCGGGCCCGCTCGCGGGCTGGATGCTTGCCGGGATGGGGGCGCGCATCACGCTGATCGCGCGTCCGGCGGGCCGCACCAGCGCACCGGACGCGTTGCAGGGCCGCGACGGCGACCTGTTGCGCGAAGGCAAGACGATCGTCGAACTCGATCTGAAGACGCCGGCCGGCCGCGATGCGGCGCTCGCGCTGATCGCGCAGGCCGACGCGCTGATCGAGGGGTTGCGGCCCGGCGTGATGGAGCGCCTCGGCCTCGGCCCCGACGATTGCGCGCGCGGCAATCCGAAGCTCGTGTATGGACGGATGACGGGCTGGGGCCAGGACGGGCCGCTCGCGACGGCCGCCGGGCACGACCTGAACTACGTCGCGCTGACGGGGCTGCTGTCGCTGTCCGCGCCGCGCGACGGCCGGCCCGGCGTGCCGCCGACCGTCGTCGGCGATGCGGGCGGCGCACTCGGGCTCGCGTTCGGGATCGTCTGCGCGCTGTTCGACGTGCGCGGCGGCGGCCCGGGGCGCGTGGTCGACGGCGCGATCGTCGACATCGTGTCGATGCTCGGCTCGCTCGCGCTGTGGGCGCGCGCGAACGGGCAGCTCGACGGCGCGCAGCCGAGCCTGTTCCACGATGCGCCGTTCTACGACGTGTATCGCTGCGCGGACGGCGAATGCGTGACGATCGGCGCGCTCGAGCCGCCGTTCCATGCGCTGCTGGTCGAGCGGCTCGGGTTGACCGACGTCGATCCGGCGTCGCAGTACGATCGCGCGCGCTGGCCGGCGCTGAAGGCGCGTTTCGCCGAGGTGTTCGCGCAGCAGCCGTCCGCGCACTGGCGCGCGCTGCTCGAAGGCACGGACGCGTGCTTTGCGCCGGTGCTGAGCGTGGCCGACGCGGTGGCGCATCCGCACAATGCGGCGCGCGGGATTTACCGTACCGACGAGAACGGCAATATTCGGGCGCGCGTGGCGCCGCGGTTTCTGCCGTTGCAGCGGGAGTGACGCTCACGCGCATCCCGAAGTCGGCTGTGTGGCGGAGCATGCACTGCCGGCTTGGGGCAACGCGACGGTGCGCGGAGTCAAAGCGGGAGATGGCTTGTGCCGTTGCCGATCGATGAACAGGCGGTGCGCGCGGATGCTACGACTCGGCATGGGTGTCGACGGCCGCGCACGGCAGCACGGTATTTTTGCAGCACGATCCTGCCTACCTGAGAGCAAGCGGGGGAAAAGCAAACCGATGAAATCGGCAGTGATGTTGGCGGCACTCCTGGCTGCCGTCGCCAGCAGCGCCCGTGGCGCGACGATCTACAGCGGCTATGACGCGTTCTATGCGCGCCAGTCGAGTGGGGTGTTCGGTGGCCCGGTCGAGCGCGACGCGAGCGTACTGTATTCCGACCGCGACGGTGACGTGTACGCCGATTTTCACGTCGAGTCGGAGGGCAGGAAAGTCCACGTGGAATTAGCGGGGAACCGCATGGCGATCGGCGGCAGAATCTATCGCTTTTCGAACGCAACGACTTTCTCGGGTGAGTATCCGATCGACATTTACCCCGGCAGCGCCAGCGTGTTCTTTGCTGAACGGACGCGCCATCGTCCGTCCGCGCTCTGCGTGGAAGGGGAAGGCAGCGGATCGGGTGAAGCGGGCCGCCATCGGCAAATTTACCTGCTGATCAATCCATTGGCGGGAAAAAAGGATGCGATGTTTCTCCATTTGCCCCGCCTGCTTTCGTCCTGTCGGGCCGTATTGGCAACAAAAGAGGGCAAGCTCGCCTTTCCGAGGAACAGCTATCTGCTGGATGACGCGCAGGAGTCTCGTATCGGCCTTTTGATGTCGTACTACGCCTTCGACAGGAGACGCTTCGTCCCCGTCCTGACTGACATTCGGCTTCGATTCGCAAGTCCTGACGCGCCGTTTCAGTTTTCGGTCCAGGAGAAGGATTAGGGTGCGCTGAAACAGATCGTCGGCGAACCGGGCTTATGCCGTTTCTTCCGGCGCATCCGGCATCTTGCCGTCGCCGACGCGGTTGATCGTGCCTTGCGCGATCGCGACGAGCCGCTCGTGATCGCCGTCGATGACGAACACGTGACACTGGCAGGTCGCCTGGTGCCGGCCCGCGTAGACGACCTTCGCGCGCGCGACGAGCGTGCCGTTCACGGCCGGCCGCAGGTAGTTGATCTTGTATTCGGCGGTGATGACGCGCGGGCCGAGCACGAGCGCGCCGGCGAACGTCAGCGCGTTGTCGGCGAGATAGCCGATCACGCCGCCGTGCACGAAGCCGTGCTGCTGCCGCAACTCTTCCCGCACGGGCAGGCACAGCGACACTTCGTTGTCGCCGATGTGCATCAGCTCCGTGCCCAGCAGCATGCTGAACGGTTGCGCGCGCAATGCGCCGCGCGCGTGGTCCGTGATGTCCGTCATCGACTTCCCTCGCAATGCGTGTCCGCTTGCGCTGAACTCTAGGAAGGGGGCCGCGGATAAGCAAGGAAATTCGTCCGCAATTCGTGCAATTGCCGGCGCGATGCGACGCGATTATTGCGTCGAACGCGTGAGTCGTCCTCGTTTGCCGGCGATTCGACGGGAATGGTGGGGGGGCTGGCCGGCTGCTTCTGCCCGGCGTGCCTAAAGTCCGGCGAAGAAATGCCGCTAATGCCGGGGCATTGCTCCATCGTCGGCTCTCCAGGAATCTCCCCCATGTTCGGAAAAATCAAGCTCGCGTCGGGTCTGCTCGGCGTGTTGACCGTGTTTTGCCTCTTTCTGTTCGCGATCGAGGCGCTCGGCTTCTGGGCGCTCGCGTCGACGCGCAGCGGCGTCGACGATCTGTCGAACGTCGCGATCGCGCAGGTCGATGCGGCCAGCCAGGCGACCGAGCGCCTGCTCGACGCGCGCGTGAACCTGTCGCGCGCCGGCACGCGGATGGTGCGCGGCGGCCCGAAACCCGACGAGATCATCCGCCACGCCAGCGCTTCGCTCGCCGAAGCGGACAAGGCGTTCGCCGCGCTGACGGCCGCGCGGGCGGTCGACGCAACGAACCGCGCGCGCGTCGCGGCGCTCGCCGAGCGCTATCGCGCGCTGCGCGGCGCGCTGGGCGAACTCGTGCAGTTCCTCGACGCGGACAACATCCAGGCGTTCCTCGACCAGCCGACCCAAGGCTTCCAGGACGCGTATCTCGCCGAACTGCATCGCTTCGTCGACTACGGCGGCGCGTCGAGCCGCGGCGCGCTCGCCACGATCGACAGCGGGATGCAGTGGTTCAAGTGGGTCGGCGTCGTGCTGCTGGTGGCCATGCTCGCGGCGAGCGCCGCCATCTACGCGGCCGCGCGGCGCGCGGTGGTTGCGCCGCTGGACGAAGCCGGCCGCCATTTCGAGCGGATCGCGCAGGGCCGGCTCGACGAAGCCGTGCGGGCGGGCGGCGTGTTCGAGATCGACCGGATGCTGCGCGGCCTCGCCGCGATGCAGGCGAGCATCGCGGACACGGTGCGCACCGTGCGCCACGCGTCCGACGCGATCCACCTCGGCGCGGGCGAGATCGCCGGCGGCAACGCGGACCTGTCCGCGCGCACGGGCACCCAGGCCGCGTCGCTCGAGGAAACCGCCGCGAGCATGGAAGAACTGACCGCGACCGTCCGCCAGAACACCGACAGCGCGCGTGCGGCCAGCGCGCTGGCCGACGCGGCGCTCGACGCGACACGCCACGGCGGCGGCGTGGTCGACAGCGTGATCGACCGGATGCGCGGCATCGCGCAGAGCTCCGGGCGGATCGCGGAGATCATCTCGGTGATCGACGGCATCGCATTCCAGACCAACATCCTCGCGCTGAACGCGGCGGTCGAGGCCGCACGGGCCGGCGAGCAGGGCCGCGGCTTCGCGGTGGTCGCGGGCGAAGTGCGCTCGCTCGCGCAGCGCAGCGCGCAATCGGCGAAGGAGATCAAGGCGCTGATCGAGGAGTCAGTCGCGCAGATCGACGGCGGCTCGGAACTCGTCGAGCGGGCCGGCGACGCGATGCGGACGGTATCGGCGTCGATCACGCGGGTCGTCCAGACGATGGCGGAGATCACGGCCGCGTCGGTCGAGCAGAGCGTCGGCATCGAGCAGGTGAACCAGGCGGTCACGCAGATGGACCAGCTGACGCAGCAGAACGCGGCGCTGGTGGAGGAAGTCGCGGCGGCGGCCGCGTCGCTGAACGACCAGACCGCGCACCTGATGCAGGCGGTATCGGTATTCGAACTGGGCGACGCGCGCGCGGCTCGCGGGGTTCGCGACGAGCGCGCGTCGTCGTCGTTCGCCGACGCCGGTTACGAAACGGCGGGCAGCGCCGCGTAAGCGGTCGCGAGGTGGTAGGGCGTCGTCGACGGCATGTCGGCGCGCGACACCTGCCCGTCGGCCGTCTTGCACTCGAACCAGCCGCGCGGATGCAGGAAGCGCGCGGCGAAGTGCTCGATCTGCCGTGCGAGCGGCGCGGAGGCCGGCGTGCCGCCGTGCGTGGCGAGTGCGCGCAGGTATTCGGTCTGCGCCCAGATCCGCTGCGTGCCGTCGATGCATGCGCCTTGCGCGTCGACCGCCGCGCACACGGCGCCCGTCTGCGGATCGATTCCGTGCTGCTCGGCGAACGCGAACGCGCGCGCGAGTGCATCCGGGAGCCCGGTTTGCGCCAGGCGCGCGCCGGCCGCGTCGACCAGATAGAACCATTCGAACTGATGGCCGGGCTCGAAGCGGTTGTCGGCCGCCCCGAGCGGCAGCTCGGCGACGCAACCGGTCGCCGGATCGACGAAGGTGCGCTCGACGGCCTGCGCGGTGCGCGCGAGCGCATCGTCGAACGCCGCGTCGCCGAACGCATCGGCGGCCGCGAGCCATGCTTCGGTCAGGTGCATCAGCGGGTTCTGCAGCGCGCCGCTGCCCGATGACGAGAAATCGGCGTGACGCGCGGCGTCGAGCAGCGCGTCGCCCGGTTGCGGCGCGAAGCGGTCCTGGATCAGTGCCGCGGTGTCCTCGGCGACCGTGCGCGCCGCGGCGTCGCCCGACGCCGCATGCCAGGCGGCGCACGCGAACACGACGAACGCATGGGTATAGAGGTCCTTGGTCGTGTCGAGCGGCGCGCCTTGCGCGTCGACGCTGTAGAACCAGCCGCCGTGGCGCGGGTCGCGGAAGCGGCTGCACAGCGAATCGAACAGCGTGGCCGCGTGCGCGGTGTTGCCAGCCTGCGCGAACACGAACAGTTGCCGCGCGCATGCCATTGCGCGATAACGGGTGACGGGCAGCGGTGTATGGGTGGCCGGATCGACGGCCTCGAACGGCAGCCGCAGCGTGTGGTCGAACCCTGAACCCTGCCAGATCGGCAAGATGACGTGCGCAAGATGGTCGCGCAATCGGGCGGTCTGGGCGGAAGCGGAATCGGGAACGGACATGGCGGGGTTGAGCGCTGGGATCGAATTGAGTCGGCGCGGCCCGGAGCGGCGCGGCCGGGGCCAAGGATAAACCATTCCGCGCGGCCGTCCTCAAAACAGGAGAGAAATCGGATGCTCGGCAACCTGGAACTCGTGATGCGGCTGGTTCTCGCGGCGGCGCTCGGCAGTGTCATCGGCATCGAGCGCGAGCGCCTTTCCTGGGCGGCCGGCCTGCGCACGCACATGCTGGTCTGTGTCGGCTCGACGCTCATCATGATCGTGTCGGCGTTCGGTTTCGCCGATGTGCTGGGCAGCAGCGAACACATCGTGCTCGATCCGTCGCGGATGGCCGCGCAGGTGGTGTCGGGCATCGGCTTCCTCGGCGCGGGCTCGATCCTGCTGCGCGGCGAGATCGTGCGCGGGCTGACGACGGCCGCGAGCCTGTGGTCGGTCGCCGCGATCGGCCTCGCGGTGGGCGGCGGCCTGTACGTCGCGGCGATTTCCGCGACGATCATCATCCTGATCATCCTGGCCGGCATCAAGCCGCTCGAGCGGCGCTACTTCACGGTGCGGCAGCGGCGCCAGCTCGCGCTGACGGTGGTGAGCGGCGCGCTGACGTTCGATTCGCTGCACGCGGCGCTCGGCCCCGACAGCGCGCGCGTGAAGCAATTCATCGTGCAGCGCGCCGACGACACGGGCGAGCACGACGAAGTGCGCATCGCGCTCGGGCGCGTGTCGGATCTCGAATATCGTGCGATCTGCGACAAGCTGCGCGCGCTGTCGGGCGTGACGCGATTCGAGGAAGGCAGCGGGTTGTCGGGCGACGAATAGACGGCATCCGATCGGCCGGATCGGCGATCGGTCATGCGACAATGGCCGGGCACTGATTCCGTTCGACTTCCGGTTCCGCGTTCGCGGGCCTGTCATCCGACTCCATGACCGAATCCGTTTCCCTGCCTCGCTCCCGTTCCCGCTCCGACCGCTCGTCGGCCCGTTCGCGTCCGCGCTCTGTCGCGGCCGCGGCAGACACCGCCGCCAGGGCGACCGCGCGGTCCGGTGGCGCGGCGGGCAGCGATGCGCCTCGGGACGAGCGCACGCTCGACCTGTTCGGCGATCCGGTGCTCGAGCCGGCTGCGCGTGCGCCGCTCGTCTCGCGCGCTGACGCGGTGGCGGACGCCGCGGCGGTGGCTGCCGTCCCGGATGGCGAGGACGCCGGCCGGCAGGCGACGCTGGATGGATTCGGCACGCCGGGCGGTGCCGCCGGTGCGGTGGAGCCGGCTTCCGACGTCGCGACGACGACGGAGTCTGCATCGGCGCGTGGAAACGGCGAGGTGGTCGATGCCGGTGCCGTGCCCGCGTCTGCTGCCGACGCAACGAAGCGCGGCGAGGCGCGGTTGTCCGAAGGTGTCGCCGCGATCGCAGCCGATGAGCCGGCCACCGACGGCGGCCCGGTGAAGGCCGGCAGCGTGGCGGAAGCGGGCGACGCGGCAGGGACGAACGCCGCCCGTTCGACGGCGAATGCCGGGGCGGTGGGCGGTGCGGCCGAAGCGGTTATCGGCGACCGTCCCGTGACAGCAGGCGGCGAGGCCGAATGCGCCGCCGAGCCGGTCACACACGATGAGGCAGTGCGGACGCCCGGCGAGACCACGAAGGGACGTCGCGCATCCTCCGGCGGCAAGCGACGTGCGGCTGCCGGCGCGCGCGACGCGACAGCGGCGCGCGGTGCGCCGGAGGCGCCGGAAGCGGCGGAGGCGCCGGAAGCGGCGGAGGCGCCGGAAGCGGCGGAGGCGCCGGAAGCGCCGGAAGCGCCGGAAGCGGCGGAAGCGGCGGAAGCGGCGGAAGCGGCGGAAGCGGCGGAAGCGGCGGCTGTCCGCGCCGAGTCGGAAGCGGCTCGGGCGCAGCACACTGCGCCATCCGCTGAACCGCAGGCGACCGCCGAACCGGCCGAGCCCGCGGTGGCCCCAGCGGCCCCAGTGACCGCGAGTACCCGTGATGCCGCGCGAGCCGCCGCCTCGCCGGCCGCGCCGGCCTCGCCGGTCGTGCAGCCGGTGGCGTCCGCGGCGTCGTTCGTGACGAAGCCGTCGGCGGATCGTGCGCAACCGGCCGCGCCGAGCGCGCCGGCCTTCGATCCGGACACGCATCTGCGCCCGCTGTCGGATCGGTTGGCCACGCTGCAGGCCGAGACGGCCGGCATCAAGCAGGCGGCCGATCGCGAGATGCGTCGCGTCAACCGGCTGTTGCTGGCGCTGGCGATCGTTGTGTTCGCGGGGCTTGTCGCACTGGTGCTGCAAACGCGGCAGATCGCGCACCTGAAGCAGGAACTGGACGCCCGGCAACAGCGGATCGACCGGCTGGCTGCCGATCTGTCGACGCAGCAGGCAACGTTGATGACGCTCGCGGAACACCACGAAGCGATGCTGTCGCAGGTCGACCGGCTGCAGCGCAACGCGAACCGCGAGGCGGCGGCCGCGAAACGCGCGCGTCGAACGCACTAAATAACCTGACCCTACCTGCAAACCCCGGCCTGACAACGCGCCTCGTGGTGGGGCGTCTGCCGGCGGTGGTGCGGGTGCGGCAAACTGATGCGGTGCGCTGGCAGAGTTCAGGGAAAACCCTTAGAATGGAGTCCATCTAAGGGAAAACCCTAGCGCCATCTGTCAGGAGTCTCACATGAGCTTCATTCTTGCCCTGCTGCAAAAGATCGACGACCTGTTCGTCTCCCCGCACCTGCCGCTCGACGCGGAATATTCGTACGCTGCGCGTCGCGCCGAAGCCGAGCGCGTGCGTCGTGCGCACCTCGTGCCGATCGTCCTGTACCGTCGCTGATTCGCTGATTCGCTGATTCGCTGATTCGCTGATTCGCTGATTCGCTGATTCGCCCATCGGGCGCGGCCGGATCGATTGCGCGGCGTCAGGCATCCAGTCCCTTCTGTACGTACCACGACAGCGGTAGCGTGAGCAGCAGAATCGAAGCGAGCGCAAGCAGTGCCGCGGGCACGCCCGCAATGTCGCCCATGCGACCGAACAGAACCGGTGACAGCGCGCCGGCGCCGATGGTGCCGGTATAGAACAACGCAAACGCCTGCTCGCGTTTTCCTTCGCCGGCCAGTTCGGGCACGGCGCCGTACAGCACCGACGATGTTCCGTTGAGTGCGAGTCCGAGCAACGGCAGCGCCGTCATCATCGCGAACAGCGGTGCAAACACGGCGAGCACGATCAGCAGCGACGTCGCGGATTCGGTGAGCCACACCGTCTTCATCATGCCGATGCGCACGCCCAGATAGCCGCAGAGCAGCTTGCCGAACGCGCCGCCCACGAACAGCAGCGCCAGCGCGAGACCGATACCGGCGGTGCCGGCCCCCTTGCTTTTCAGCAGGAACGGCAAGAACGTCAGAAAGCCCATCCGCACCGCGCTGTCCACGGTTCCGGTTGCGAGCAACGCGCGCAAGCCCCAGGTCGACCCGTGCGCGGCGGCGGCCTTCGGCGCTTTGCCGCGCGGCCCGGCAGCCACGTGCCGCGACGGAATCAGCCACGCCATCAGGCCGGCCGAAGCCAGACCGATCAATCCGATCAGCGTGGTGCCCGTGCGCCACGTCACGACGGTCAGCAGAAGACCGATCGCGCCGGGTATCAGCGTCTTGCCGATATCGCCGGCGAAATTGTATTGGGAGAGCGCCTCCTTCACGCCGCTGCCTGCGTCATAGGCATCGCTGACCATCGAAGAGGCCAGCGGATGTTGCGTGCTCGCGCCCAGTCCCGCCAGCACCAGCGCGACCATCAGCGTCGCCAGTCCGCCGGCCTGGCCGGCGATCAGGTAAGCGGCGCCGGCGAGGGCCGTGCCGGCCACCAGCATGCGCGCTCGCCCCCAGCGCCTTGCCGCGCGGCTCGCGAACAGCTGGAAGCCCGCCATCACCCCGGAATAGGCGCCGCGCAGCAGGCCGATTTGCGCGAAGTTGATCGCGAACTGCGCCTGCCAGATCGGCAGCAGCACATAGATGACGTCCGTCAGGCCGTCATGCACCGCGTGTGCGCCACAGGCGGCCCACAGCGTGCGGCGGCGGGTCGCGTCGCGGGTGTGCGTGTCCGCGACGGAGATGTCGCCTTTCAGATCGCTCATCGTTATTGTTCTGCGGAATACCCGGAGCCGGCCATTTAATCAGAATGCGGCGGGGACGCATAGGGAATCGACGCCGCGCGGCCGGCGATCTCCCGGTCCGGTCGCCAGCGCAGCGACCTTCGCGATCGGCATCGCGCGCCGGTGCGACCGTCCCGCTACACTGGAAGTCCGACTTCCCTCGCGACACCCGGGCCATGCTGCAGATGCGGCCGATGACGGCCGGCGAATTCCACGCATACCGCGCGCGCGCCATCGACGGCTACGCGCGCGATCTCGTGTCATCCGGGCAGAACGCGATCGACGACGCAGCGGGCCGCGCCCGCGCCTGCTTCGACACGCTGCTGCCCGACGGCCTGCTCACCGCCGGCCAGACCCTCGTCCAGCTGATCGACGCCGCCAGCGGCGACACGGTCGGCGACCTCTGGTACGCGATCGTGCCCGAAGGGCCGAACCGGACGCTGTTCATCTACGACCTCGACATCGTCCCGACCCGGCGCCGCCAGGGCTGGGCCACGCGCGCGCTCGATGCACTCGAGGCCGAGGCCCGCCGTCATGGCGTCACCGAGATCGGGCTGTCGGTGTTCAATCACAATACGGCTGCCCGTGCGCTGTATCGGGCATGCGGCTTCGTGCCGATCACGACGACGCTGATCAAGCCGGTCGTCTCGGGCTGAGGCCGTTGTGTGTGTCGGTGACGCGCGTGGCGGTGTTCCCGGCCTTCTTCCGGTTGTCGGTCCCGACGCCGCACATGCGATTTGCGCCCCACAGGCCGGCAAGCCACGCTCCATCCGACGAGCGCCGGACGCCCATCGGACGGTCCGGCGCTCGTCGCGGCCCGCATCACCGCGCCCGCCCCTTCCATCTCCGTAACAGCAACGCGTTCGTCACGACGCTGACGCTGGAGAACGCCATCGCCGCTCCCGCGATCACCGGATTCAGCCAGCCGAGCGCCGCGAGCGGCACGCCGATCAGGTTGTAGACGAACGCCCAGAACAGGTTCTGCTGGATCTTCCGGTACGTCCGCTTCGAGATGTCGATCGCATCGGCGACGAGCGCCGGGTCGCCGCGCATCAGCGTGATGCCGGCCGTATGCATCGCGACGTCGGTGCCGGTCGCCATCGCGATGCCGACGTCGGCCGCGGCGAGCGCGGGCGCGTCGTTGATCCCGTCGCCGACCATCGCGACGATCCCGCCGTGCGTGCGTTTCAGTTCGGCCACCACGCGTGCCTTGTCGTCGGGCAGCACCTGCGCATGCACTTCGCCGATCCCGAGCGACGCCGCGACGGCCGCCGCGCTGCCGCGGTTGTCGCCCGTCACGAGCACGCTCGCGACGCCGCGTGCCGACAGGGCCGCGACCGCGTCGCGCGCACCGGGTTTCACGGTGTCGCCGAACGCGAGCAGCGCGAGCAACGCGCGCGGTGCATCGGCGCGCATCAGCCACGAAATCGTGTTGCCTCCGCGCTCGAGTTCCGCGGCACGCGCGTCGAGTTCGGGCGGCACGACGATGCCGAGTTCATCGCGCCAGCGGGTGCTGCCGAGTGCGAGAAGCTGCCCGTCGACGCGCGCTTCGACGCCGCGTCCGGCCACCGCGCGCGCATCGGCCGCGACGACCTCGGCCGACCCCGCGGCGCCGCCGCGGGCCACGACGTCCGCATCGTGCGCGGCGACCACGGCGCGCGCGAGCGGGTGATCGCTTTGCCGCTGGACCGCGGCCGCGAGCGCGAGCGCTTGCTCACGTGGGATGCCGACCGCGTCGAACGCCGTCACGGACGGCTTGCCTTCGGTCAGCGTACCGGTCTTGTCGAACGCGATCACGGTGGCGCGCTGCGCGAGTTCGAGCGCCTGCGCGTCCTTGATCAGCACGCCGTGGCGGGCCGCGACGCCGGTGCCGGCCATGATCGCGGCGGGCGTCGCGAGGCCGAGCGCGCACGGGCACGCGATGACGAGCACTGCGACCGCGTTGAGGATCGCCGTTTCGGTGCCGGCGCCGGCGATCAGCCAGCCGATCAGCGTCAGTACGGCGATGCCGAGGATCGCCGGCACGAACACTTCGCTGACGCGATCGACGAGCCGCTGGATCGGCGCCTTTTCCGCCTGCGCGGATTCGACGAGGCGGATGATGCGGGCAAGGGTCGTTTCCGCGCCGATCGCGGTGGTTTCGACGACGAGCGCGCCTTCGCCGTTGATCGACCCGGCCGTGACCGGATCGCCGTCGTCCTTCGGCACCGGCAGGCTTTCGCCGGTAATCAGCGATTCGTCGATGTGCGAGCGGCCCGACACGATCCGGCCGTCGACGGGCACGCGCTCGCCGGGACGGATACTGACGGTCGTGCCGACGCGCACCTGCGCCAGCGGCACGTCGCGTTCGACGCCGTGCTCGACGACGCGTGCACGGTCCGGACGCAGCGCGTTCAGCGCGCGGATCGCCTCGGTCGTCTGGCGTTTGGCGCGCGCTTCGAGCCATTTGCCGAAGCGCACCAGCGTGACGATGACGGCCGATGCCTCGAAATACAGGTGGCCCGGGTGGGCGGGGTCGCGCAGCAGCATCCACAGGCTCAGGCCGAACGCGGCCGACGTGCCGAGCGCGACGAGCAGGTCCATGTTGCCGGTGCGTGCCTTCACCGCATGCCAGGCGGCGCGGTAGAAGCGCGCGCCGAAGCCGAACTGGACGATCGACGCGAGCACGAGCTGCAGCCAGCCGTTCAGCATCGCGTCGATGCCGAACGGCGCGACGAGCATCGGCACGACGAGCGGTGCGCTCAGCACGGCCGAGCCGATCACCAGATTGCGTTCGCGAATCGCTTCGCGGCGCTTGCGGTCGTCGGGGGCTTGCGCGGGGGCGCCGGCGCGGGCTTCGGCGTGGGTCGCGGCATCCGCGTCCGGCGCGGCGGCGAGCGACGCCCGGTAGCCGGCCGTCGTGACCGCCGCGATCAGCGTGGCGGCGTCGAGCGCGCCGGCGCCATGCACCGATGCGCGTTCGGTCGCGAGATTGACCGACGCACGCGTGACGCCCGGCACCGCGGCCAGCGCCTTTTCGACGCGGCCGGCGCAGGATGCGCACGTCATGCCGCCGATGTCGAATTCGAGATCGCCGGAAGCGGCCGGCGGCGTCGCGGCGACCGGTGTCGCGCCGTAGCCGGCTTGCTGCACGGCTTCGACCAGTTGCGACGCGGAAACGTCCGGCGCCGCGTCGATGGTCGCGCGCTCGGTGGCGAGGTTGACCGACGCACGCGTAACGCCCGGCACCTTCGCCAGTGCCTTTTCGACACGTGACACGCACGACGCGCAGGTCATGCCGTCGATATCGAGTTCGATGCTGGCGGGGGCGGCAGGCATCGTGGCGCCGGCGGCATCGGGTGCCGTCGGCGTCGCGCCATAGCCGGCCTGCCTGACGGCGTCCGCCAGTTGCGACGCGGAAACGTCGGCCGCGGCGTCGATCGTCGCGCGTTCGGTCGCGAGGTTGACGGATGCACGGGTGACGCCCGGCACCTTCGCCAGTGCCTTTTCGACACGTGACACGCACGACGCGCAGGTCATGCCGTCGATATCGAGTTCGATCGTGGCGGTGGTCGCGGGCAGTGCGGTCGGCGCCGTCGCCACCGTTGCAGGCCGGGCTTCCGCGCGCGCCGCGTGCTCGGAGTGCTCGGAGTGCTCGGAGTGCTCGGCGTGCCCGTCCGCACCGGCATCGATTACCGCTTCGCGCACGGCCGCGCGGTAGCCGGCTGCGCCGACCGCGTCGACGAGTTGCGCGGGCTCGACCGTGTCCTGCACGGTCACCGTCGCCGCATGCGCGTCGAGATCGACCGCGGCCTCGACGACGCCCGGCACGGCGGCCAGCGCACGCTGCACGCGGCCCGTGCAGCCGCCGCAATGCATGCCGTCGACGCTCAGTTCGATCGTTTGCACGTCGGCGGAGGCAAGTGGTTCAGTCATGTCGGATTCCCCAAAAGCGCGGTTCGTGCCGCGAATGACCCCAGTATCAACATTCCCATGATGGGAAGGTCAAGGGGGGGCGATGCAATAACAGGATCGTGCCGACGGCCGACCTATTCTCGCCTGTCATGCCGGCCCGCGCAGGCGGCCGGCTGCTCTCGACAGGGGGCCGCATCAACGGAAGTCGTGGCGGGTGGCAGTGCTGCTACCGCCGCGCCCGTTATTCGGCATATTGGGGGATGCCCTTAGGCGCTATGATACCGGCCTGACATCAGCGCCCGTTTGGCGAAGCGGCGACCGGGCAGGCTGGGGTGCCTTGCTTTCGCCGGTCGTGAGTCGAACAAGGCGTTGACTGACAAGAACGATATTCGGCCAGTACTCAATGATTGAAAACCTACGAGAATCAATTTCTCCGCGGCGCGCGGCAGGCGCGTCGCTGGCCCTGGCGGCGCTGCTGGCGGGATGCGCGTCGCAACCGGACGCGATCCAGCGGAAAACCGGCTGGATGCGCGCCGAAGTGGCCGACTCCTATGTATACGCGTATCCGCTCGTGCTGATGGACGTGGCGAAGGAAGCCGCGACGGGCGGCAACGGCGCGCAGCCGGGCCAGGCGCCGCTCAACACGCTGCGTCACGCGCAGGCGCTGCCGCCCGTCGGCGCGCTCAACCCGCCGCTGCCGGGCGTCGACACGCTCGACTCGACCGGCTGGCTCGACGTCGGCGCCGAGCCGGTGATCGTGACGCTGCCGGACACCCGCGGCCGCTACTGGGATGCCCGCGCGCTCGACATGTGGACGAACGTGCTGTGGTCGGGGTCGAGCGTGGCGGCACGTGGCGCTCGCGGCGCCGCGCGATCGCAAACGATTGCCTTCGCCACGAAGGACTGGCAGGGCACGTTGCCGAAGGGCGCATTGCGTGTCGACGTGCCGTCGGCCAACGCGTGGCTCGAAGTGCGGCTGCAGACGAGCGGCGGGCGCGACCTCACGAACGTGAAGAAACTGCAACGGGCGATCCGCGTGGTGCCGCTGTCCGTCTATACGGGCAGCGCGCGCGGCGCGTCGGTCGCGGTCCATGCGGGCAGCGCGCCGTCGGAAGCGGCGAGCGGCGGCACGCCGGCCGAACAGGTGGCCGCGCTCGACCCGAAGGCGTTCTTCACGCGCTTCGCGCAGGCGCTGCAGGACAACCCGGCACCGGCCGACGACGCGCACGCGCAGGAACAGCTGAACGACATCGGCGTGACGGCCGGCTACCCGGTGCCGTGGACGGGCGATCGCCTGAGCGCCGCGACGGCCGGCGTCGCCGAGGCGCGCGCGCGGCTCGCGACGCCGCCGTCGAACCTGCTGAACGCGAACGGCTGGAGCTGGATCGGCGACACGGCCGGCAGGTACGGCCAGGACTACGCGCTGCGCGCGTACGCGGCTTACACGCAGTTCGGCACCGCGACGCGCGACGACGAGACGCTCGCGCTCGTGCGCGTCGACAGCGATGGCCATCCGCTGAACGGCGCGAACCGCTACGTGCTGCACTTCGCGCCGGGCGCGCTGCCGCCGGTGCGCGGGTTCTGGACGCTCACGCCGTACGCGGCGAACGGCGCGCTGCCCGACGTCGGCGCGGCGCGCCGCTCGCTCGGCGACCGCGACCGGCTGCACCGCAACCACGACGGCTCGATCGACGTGGTCGTGTCGGCGTCGCCGGGCGGCGCGCGCGCGGCCAACTGGCTGCCGGCGCCGCGCGCCGATTTCGCGCTCGCGCTGCGGCTGTACGCGCCGAAGCCGCAAGCGAGCGACGGCGCGTGGATGCCGCCCGCCGTCGTCCGGAAATGAACGGATAGGCGCCGCCGCTGTCCGATCCGCGGGCGCGGCGCTCGCGCCCAAACGCCGTTCCGTCACCACCTGAGCCTATACTTTCGGGATAGCGTGCGCGGCCGTGCCGGTTTTCCGGTGCGGCCCGGCACCCAATTCCGAGGCATCCAAGCATGGCAAGCGCAGACAAAGAAACCGTATCCTCGACCCTCCATGCCCTCGGCGGCGTTGCCCGCTCGCGCCGGACCCGCCGTATCGGCCTCGGCGTGCTGATCTTCCTCGTTTTATTCGGACTGCTCGGGTTCTTCGCGGCGCCGCCGCTGATCCGCCACATCGCCGAACAGCAACTGAGCCAGCAGCTCGGCCGGCCGTCCACGATCCAGCGCGTCGCGCTGAACCCGTACACGCTGAACCTCGAAGCCGACGGCGTGCACGTTGGCGAGCGTGGCGGCCAGGGCGACTTCATCGACATCGGCAAGCTCGTCGTGCGGCCGTCGTGGTCGTCGCTGTTCCGCGGCGCGCCGATCGTCAACGAAGTGCGCGTCGACTCGCCGCGCTTTCATATCGTCCGCTACGACGCGCAGCGCTTCAATTTCACCGACCTGATCGAGAAGTTCTCGACGCCGTCCAAACCTGAAAGCAAGCCGACACCTTTCTCGGTGTCGAACATCCAGGTCAACGACGGCCGGATCGACTTCGACGACCGCCTGCTGAACGAAAAGCACGTGGTCGACAACTGGACGCTCGGCATTCCGTTCATCGCGACGCTGCCGTCGAAGACCGACATCTTCGTGCAGCCGAAGCTGCGCGCGCGGTTCGACGGCAGCCCGATCGCGGTCGACGGCAGGACGAAGCCGTTCGCGCAGTCGCGCGAGTCGGAAGTCGCGCTGACGTTCGACCGGCTCGACGTGCCGAAGCTGATTTCGTACGCGCCGGCGAAGCTGCCGGTGATCGTCACGAGCGGCCTGTTGAGCAGCGACCTCAAGCTGAACTTCGTGATGAGCGGCGACACGCCCGCGCTGCGCGTGTCGGGCACCGTCGATCTGAACGACGCGAAGGTGACCGACCGCGCGTCCGCGCCGCTGTTCGCCGCGCGCGGCGTGCACGTCGCGGCCGCCGGCCTCGAGCCGCTGCGCAACGTGCTGCATTTCGACGAGATCCGGCTCGACCAGCCGGTCGTCGACCTGGCGCGCGACAAGCAGGGCGTGCTGAACGTCGAGAAGCTCGCCGGCCAGCCGGGCGCCGCGCCGAAGGCTGACGCGGGCCAGCCGGCCGCGTCGGGCGCCGCAGCCTCGAGCGCCGCCGCTGTTGCCGCCGCGAGCGGCGCCAAGGCCGACGCCGCCGCGAAGGAAGCGCCGCCGCTCGACCTGACGATCCGTCATTTCGCGATCGACGGCGGCACGATCAACGTCGACGACCGCGTGCCGGCGACGCCGACCGCGCTGTCGCTGACGAAGCTTGCCGCGACGCTCGACGGCTTCACGCTGCAGGGCAAGGCTCCCGCGAAGTACACGCTGTCGACGTCGCTGTCGCGCGGCGGCGACGTGAAGGCCGAAGGCGCGTTCAGCCTGGCGGCGAAGCAGGCCGACACGAAGCTGACGGTCGACGCGCTCGCGTTGCCGGCGCTGCAGCCGTATCTCGGCGAGGCGACCCGCGCGCGCGTGCTCGACGGCACGCTCGGCGCGAGCGTCAACGCGAAGGCCGACTGGGGCAAGACGCCGCTCGACGCGCAGGTCGCCGACAGCACGGTGAGCCTGAAGTCGCTGAAGCTCGCGACGCCGGACGCGAAGGCGCCCGCGATCGTGCTGCCCGACGCGAGCGCGAAGATCGCGAAGGTCGACGTCGCCGCGCGCACCGCGGAAATCGCGAGCGTCGACGCGACCGGGCTCGCGCTCGACGTGAAGCGCCTGAAGGACGGCAAGATCGACCTGGCGGCGCTGGCCGAACCCGCGCAGGCGGCGGTGCCCACGCGCACGGTCGCGCACAAGGCCGCGGCGGCCGCGCCGTCGTGGCACTACCGGATCGACGCGCTGAACCTGAAGGAATCGTCCGCGAACTTCACGGACCTGTCGACGCCGCGCCCGGTGAAGCTCGCGATCAAGCCGCTCGACCTGTCGGTGCAGAAGATCAGCGACGACCTGACGAAGCCGCTGCCGGTGCAGCTGAAGGCGACGCTGAACCGCAAGGGCTCGGTGAACGTATCGGGCGACGTGACCGCGCAGCCGCTGAAGCTCGGCCTGAAGATCAACGGCAACCGGCTCGATGCGGCCGCGTTCGAGCCGTACTTCGGCAGCGCGCTGAACGCGACCATCGCGAGCGCGCTGCTCAACGCGCAGGGCAACCTGACGTTCGCGCAGGTGAAGGACACGCCGCGCGCGACCTATCGCGGCGATGTCGCGCTGGTCGACGTGCGGATGCTCGACAAGGCGACGTCCGACCCGTTCGCCGGCTGGCGCTCGCTCGCGCTGTCGAACCTGAAGGTGAACTACGACGAGAAGGGCACCGACGTCGACGCCGCGCGCGTGACGTTCTCGAACTTCTACGGCCGCGTGCTGCTCGATGCGCAGGGGCGGCTGAACCTGAAGGACGTCGTCGCGAAGGAGACGGGCCCCGCGCAGTCGCTGACGCGCGATGCGAGCAAGACCGAACCGGTGCCGCTGTCGCCGGGCATGACGCCGCCGGCCGGCGCGCAGGCCGCATCGGCCGCGGCCGTGCAGCAGGCGTCCGCGCCGGCCGCCGCATCGGCGACGGTCGTCGTGAAGGCCGCGACGCCGCCGCAGAATCCGGTGCGCATGCATTTCGGCCAGCTCGTGCTGCAGAGCGGCCGCGTGACCTACACCGACAACTTCATCAAGCCGAACTATACGGCGAACCTGGTCGCGATCACGGGGACGGTCGGCGCGTTCGGCACGGACTCGACGACGTCCGCGCCGGTCGACGTCGCCGCGAACCTCGCGGGCAACGGGCCGATCTCGATCAAGGGCTCGGTGAATCCGCTGATCGACAAGCCGGCGCTGGACCTCACGGCGACCGCGCACGACATCGAGCTGACCAACCTGACGCCGTATTCGGCGAAGTACGCAGGCTACCCGATCACGAAGGGCAAGCTCAACGTCGACCTGCACTACCAGCTCGCGAACGACCAGCTGCAGGCGAACAACCACATCTTCATCGACCAGCTCACCTTCGGCGATCACGTCGAAAACGACACCGCGACCAAGCTGCCGGTGAAGCTCGCGATCTCGCTGCTGAAGAACACGCGCGGCCAGATCGACGTGAACCTGCCGGTGTCGGGCTCGCTGTCGAATCCGGAGTTCAGCGTCGGCGGGCTGATCTGGCGCGCGGTGCTGAACCTGATCGCGAAGGCCGTCACGTCGCCGTTCACGCTGCTCGCGAATGCGTTCGGCGGCAGCGGCGAGGATCTCGGCTACGTCGAGTTCGCGCCGGGCGCGTACGAACTGGACGACGCGCAGCAGAAGAAGCTCGACACCGTCGTGAAGATGCTGACCGAGAAGCCGTCGATCCGGCTGGACCTGATCGGCCGCGTCGATCCCGCCAAGGACACGCCGGGGCTGCGCGACGCGTACGTCGAACGGCTGGTCCGCCAGCAGAAGCTGAAGGACGTGGTCGGCCAGGGCGAGAGCATCGATCCGATGTCGGTGAAGGTCGAGCCGGCCGAGTACACCAAGTACCTGACGCGTGCGTACAAGGACGCCGACTTCAAGAAGCCGCGCAACCTGATCGGCCTGCAGAAGACGCTGCCCGATGCGGACATGAAGAAGGCGCTCGCCGATCACGCGCCAGCCGACGACAACGCGCTGCGCGCGCTCGCGCAGCAGCGCGCGCAGGCCGTGCGCCAGTACCTCGACGGCAAGATCGATTCGAGCCGCATGTTCGTCGTGGCGCCGAAGCTCGATGCGAAGGGCATCGAGGACAAGGGCGCGACGACGCGCGTCGACTTCGGCCTGCAGTAAGCCTTACGCCAGCATCCGCCGCCGCCGCGCCCGACCGGCAATCGGGCGCGGCGGCGCGCTTCCCGTCAGCGCACCTCGATCGCGGGTTCGCGCTTGTCCAGTTCCTTCCTCGCGGCCAGCGGCAGGCGGGCATCGTCCCACTGCGTGAGCCATTCGACTTCCTTCGCGGTGAATACCTGGCCGTAGTTGCGCAACGCGTACTGCAGCGCGTCGACGACGTGGTGGCGAATGATTTCGGGGGTGCGTGCATCGTCCAGCACGAACCGGAGAGCTTCCAGGGTCGACATACTCGTGCTCCGGGTCAGGGAAAACCCTTTATCACACGCCAATAGTCGGGCGCCAACCCCGAAAAAAAACCGGCCGCATGCGGGTGCGGCCGGGCAGGCGGCACATTGCGACCGCGTGATGTCGCTTGCGATTGGTTACGTTTGACAGAGAACAGAAAGCCCCGCTTCATGCGACCGCCCCACGATGCGGCGATATTTTTCGCGCTTGTCGGCAAGTCACGCGGTTCAACGTCAATCGATGAGGTGGGGTGATGATTTCCAGGTTCGCGAAGCAACGAAAAATGGCGGTGATGGTGGCGGGCGCGCTGGCGCTCGCAAGTGCGGGCGCCTACGCGGCGCAGCAGGACGGCAACAGTCAGGGTGAGGACGGCGGCCACGGCCGGCGCGTCGTGAAGCACGTGCTGCTGATCAGCGTCGACGGCCTGCACGAGCAGGATCTCGCGCGCTGCATCGGCGCGAATACGTGTCCGAACCTCGCGGTGCTCGCGCAAAGCGGCGTCACGTACACGAATGCCTACACGCCCGGCCTGTCGGACTCGTTCCCCGGCCTCGCGGCGCTCGTGACGGGCGGCTCGCCGAAGACGGCCGGCCTGTTCTACGACGTGTCGTACGACCGCAACCTGTACGCGCCGACCGACACGACCTGCTCGGGCAAGCAGGGCTGGAACGTCGTGTTCGACGAAACGACCGGCATCGATGCGTTCAACGGCGGCGCGCTGGTGCACCTCGATGGCGGCGGCGCATTCAACCCGCAGGCGATTCCGCATGCGAAGGTCGGCGGCCAGTGTGTGCCGGTCTATCCGCACAACTACGTGAAGACCAACACGGTGTTCGAGGCCGTCAAGGCCGGCGTGCCGAACGCCTACACCGCGTGGGCCGACAAGCACGCGTGGGGCTACGACTGGCTGAACGGCCCGTCGGGCACCGGCGTCGACGATCTGATGCGCACCGAGATCAACTCGATCGACCCGGCGACGAACACCGCCTACACCGACGTCTATTCGCACACCGCGCGCTTCGACAACCTGCACGTGCAGGCGCTGATCAACCAGATCGACGGCCGCGATTCGACGGGTACGAAGAGCGCGCCGGTGCCGACGCTGTTCGGCGGCAACTTCCAGACGCTCAGCGTCGCGCAGAAGGCGTCGGTCGCGAAGGGCGGCGGCTATCTCGATGCGAACTTCACGCCGAACGGTCAGGTCGCGAACGCGATCACGTACGTCGACAACTCGATCGGCCGCATCGTCAACGAGCTGAAGCAGCGCAACCTGTACACGTCGACGGCCGTGATCGTCACGGCGAAGCACGGCCAGTCGCCGACCGATCACACGAAGCTCGTGAAGAACGGCGACACGCTGACGAAGCTGCTCGAAGCGAACAACTATTTCGACCCGAACGGCAACTTCGGCCAGAACAACACGACGACGGGCAACCTGAACGACGGTTCGGGCCTGGTCGGCACGGGCTTCGTGCAGACCGACGACGTCGGCCTGATCTGGCTGCGCGACCGCAGCCAGCGCACGGCCGTGGTGCAGACGCTGAAGGCGAACCTCGGCTGCAACGCACCGGGGATCTGCGCCGACGGTTCGCAGGCGTATATCCTCTACGGCGCGGCGCTGGCCGACCGGTTCGGCGATCCCGCCAACGGCCGCACGCCGGACATCATCGTCCAGCCGAATCCGGGCGTGATCTACACGTCGAGCACGAAGAAGGACGAGGAACACGGCGGCAACGCGCCGGACGACAGCCACCTCGGCCTGCTCGTGTCGTACCCGGGCCTCCATCGCGCGCGTACCGTGAGCGATACCGTCGGCACGAAGCAGGTCGCGCCGACGATCCTCGGGCTGCTCGGCGCCGAACCGAAGCTGCTGCACGCGGTCGTGGCCGAGAACACGCACGTGCTGCCGGGGCTGGGTCTCGGCAACTGACGCAGCGTGCCGGCGCCGCCGCTGTCGTTGGCGGGCGGCGGCCGGCCCATGACGCGCGGCGCCGCGCGTCGTGCTGCATCACCGCGCGCGTCGGGCCCGGCTCACGCGCGCGCGGATTCGTCCAGCATCCATTCCCTGAAGCGCCTCAGCGCGTCGCTGGTTGCCAGGCGCTCCGGCGCGTAGCACAGGTAGTGCCCCTGCTCGTCCACGTCGACCGGCGCGTCGAACGGTTCGACCAGCGTGCCGGCCGCGAGATTGTCGAGAATCAGGAAGCGCGGTACCAGGGCGAGCCCGAGCCCGGCCTGCGCTGCCTGGATCAGCACCGAATACTGTTCGAAGCGTGGCCCGGCCAGCGCATTCATCTGCGTCGCGCGATGCCGCTCCGCCCATGCGGACCACGCGATCCCGGCCTGCTCGTGCACGAGGCGCGGCGCCGCCACGGTGTCGGCAGGCTCGCGCAGCGCATGCCGTTCGGCGAATTCGTGCGTGCAGACCGGCACGAAGGTCCGGCCGTCCAGGTAATCGCTCCGCACGCCTTCCCAGCTACCGTCGCCGTAGCGGATCGCCGCATCGAGCCCGAACGGGAACGCGTCGCCGGGCGCGAGATGACGGCGAAAGCTCAGCGTGACGCTCGGTGCGGCGGCGAGAAAGCGCGCGAGGCGCGGCACCAGCCACTTGGTCGTAAATGTCGGCACGCTCGCGATCGTCAGCAGGTCGCTGTTTTCGCGTGCGCTCAGCAGTTCGATCGACGCGTTGCCGATTTCGCGCAACGGCCCGACGACGCGGGCGTGGTACACCTGGCCCGCACGGGTGAGCGCGAGCCCGCGCCCCTCGCGCACGAACAGCTTCACGCCGAACAGCGTTTCGAGATTCGCGATCTGCCGGCTGACCGCGCTTGGCGTCAGGCCCAGTTCGCGAGCCGCATAGGAAAAATTCAGGTACTTCGCGGAACTGGCGAACGCGTGCAGCTCCGCCACGTTCGGATACAGGTGCTTCATCCCCGCTATTCCCTCCCGGCACAGATCGATGCGGGCGTTGTACGTTTTTTTCATGACGATGCCATGTCGGATCCGCACACTGCGGCCGTCATCACAACGCGTGCCGGCCCTGTCCGGCGGGCGTTGCGTGACCCGTTCCGTGTCCGTCAGCGAGATTCGCCATGCATCCGCCATCCGCTCCGGCCCTTGCCGAAGCTATTCCGATTCGTCGTAACAAACGGCCGCGCGCGATGGCGGGACGCCTGCTGCTGCAGGCGCTCGTCGCGGTCTTCGGGCTGTACCTCGCGTTGCCGATCGTGCTGCTGCTGATCGGCTCGGTCGGCCAGTCGTGGACGAACACGCTGCTGCCGACCGGCATCACGTCGCACTGGTTCGCGGATCTGGCCGCGAATCGCAGCTTTACCCGCGCATTCGGCACGAGCCTCGTCGTCGCGCTCGCCTGCTGCGCGATCAATGCCGTGCTGGCGCTGCCGCTCGCCTATGCGCTGCATCACCGCGCACTGGCCGGCCGCGGCTTCGCGGCGCGCATCGTGATGCTGATGCCGATCGCGGTACCGGCGCTGACGCTCGGGTTCGGCTACATCGCGATCTTCAGCGGCGATGCGCTGCCGTGGCTCGGCACGCTGCCGCTGATGATCGCCGCGCACGCGGTGCTGACGCTGCCGTACCTGCTGCAGACGCTGCTGAGCGACCTGCGCCACCTGGGGCTCGCGCATCTCGAGGCGTGTGCGGCGACGCTTGGCGCGACGCCGTTGCGCCAGTTCTTCACGGTCGTGCTGCCGAATCTGCGGCACAGCCTGTTTTCCGGCCTCGTGATGGTCGCCGCGCTGTCGATCGGCGAATTCCAGATCTCGAACCTGATCGCGGGCTTCCGTTACCGCAACTATCCGATCGTGCTGCTGCAGGCGTTCTACGGCGCGTCCGGGATGGCTTGCGCGGCCACCGTCGTGCTGCTCGTCCTCGCCGTGCTCGCGACGCTCGCCTCCGTCCTCACCGTGCAACGCCTGAAGTGAAACCGTCATGAGTCTCGATTTCGAAAACGTCAGCTTCCAGTATCCGGGCGCCCGTCACGGCGTCGACGCGGTCACGCTGTCCGCGGCCCAGGGCGAACTGCTCGCCGTGATGGGCCGCAGCGGCTCCGGCAAATCGACGCTGCTGCGCCTCGCCGCCGGCCTGCTCGACGGGTACGGCGGCCGTATCGCGATCGGCGGCCGCGACATGGCCGGCGTGCCGGTGTGGCAGCGCGAGGTCGGGATGGTGTTCCAGCACTACGCGCTGTTTCCGAACCTGTCGGTCGTCGAAAACGTCGCCTATGGCCTGAAGATGCGCGGCGTGGCCGCGGCGCCGCGCCGCCGCCGCGCGCTCGAGATGCTCGAACGCGTCGGCCTCGCCGCGCAGGCCGGACGCAGCACGGCGCTGCTGTCCGGGGGGCAGCAGCAGCGCGTCACGCTGGCTCGCGCGCTCGTGATCGAACCGAAGCTGCTGCTGCTCGACGAGCCGCTCGCGGCGCTCGACGCCGGCATTCGCCACCAGCTGCGCGACGAGATCCGCGCGCTGCAGCGCGCATGCGGCGCGACGACGCTGCTCGTCACGCACGACCAGGATGAAGCGCTCAGCATGGCCGATCGCGTGGCGATCGTCGACGGCGGACGCATGCTGCAGGCCGGCACCCCGCGCGACCTGTACGAGCGTCCGGCGACCGCGCAGGTCGCGCGTTTCGTCGGCCATTCGACGCTGCTGCGCGGCCGCGTGCTCGCGCATGGCGCGGTCGACGTGCGGTTCACGACGCTGCGCGCGGATACGGGTGCGCACCGGCCGGGCGACCCGGTCGAGGTGCTGATCCGGCCGGAACACCTGCAGCCCGATCCACCCGAGTCCGTCGCGAACCGCATCGACGGCCGGGTCGGCGAGGTGCGCTACTTCGGCGCGACACAGCGCTTCGACTTCGTACCGGCCGGCGCGACCGACGCACTGCTCGGCGAGGGGCGCGAACTTCCCGCGCGCTGCGTGTCGATCGAGCCGCGCCATCTGCTCGTGCTGCCCGCCGCGTGAGCGCGGGCGACCTATTCATTCAACGGAGAATCACGATGTCTGCACGCCGCCACTTTCTTCATGCGACGCGCCGCCGCCTGCTGGCGCTCTGCGCGTTCGCGACCCTCGCGCCGGCGCTGGCCCAGGCCGCGCCGCTGTATCCCGGCGAGGACGCGCTGTACGAGAAGGCCGCCGACGAAGGGCTCGTCGTGTCGTTCGACACGGGCCCGGAATGGGCGAACTGGAAGTCGCTGTTCGCCGAATTCCGCAAGCGCTACCCGAAGGTCGAGATCACGTACAACGACATCGGCTCGGCGGCCACGGTCGTCGCGCTCGACAAGTCGCGACGCCGCCCGCAGGCCGACACGGCGTACTACTTTGCGGCGTCGGCGCTCGATGCGACGGCCAAGGACGTCGTCGCGCCGTTCAAGCCGGTCAATTTCGACAAGCTGCCCACGGTGTTCCGCGCGGCCGACGGCCGCTGGTTCGCGGTGCATTCGCTGAACATCGCGTTGCTCGTCAACAGGAAGCTCGTGAAGAACGTGCCGCAGCGCTGGTCGGACCTGCTGAAGCCCGAGTATCGCAATGCGGTCGTCTATCTCGATCCGCGCTCGACCGGGCAGGGACAGGTCGCCGTGTTCGCCGCCGCCTATGCGAACGGCGGCAGCGTCGACAACCCGAAGCCGGGCGCGGATTTCTTCGGCAAGCTGAAGCAGGCGGGCAACGTGCTGCGCGTCGAGGGGACGACGCCGTACGCGAAATTCGTCAAGGGCGAGATTCCGATCCTGATCGGCTACGAGAACGACGGGCTCAAGGCCAAGTACGCGGACGGCATGGGCGACGCGGCCGAAGTCGTGATCCCGCAGGACGGCAGCGTGTCGGCACCGTACGCGATGAGTCTCGTGAAGAACGGCCCGAATCCGGCCGCCGCGCAGTTGTGGCTCAACCTCGTGATGAGCGACGTCGGGCAGGGGCTGTTCGCGCAGGGCTTCGTGCGTCCGGCCGTGCCCGGCACGCCGGTCGCGCAGGACGTCGCCGCGAAGCTGCCGAATGCGCCGCAGGTGCGTCCGCTCGACGTCGCGAAGGCCGCGACGCACAAGGCCGAAGTCGACCAGCTCTGGTCGCAGGCCACGCTCGGCAAGTAAGGGGCGCGCGATGCGGGTTTCGTCCATGCAGCGCGGCGTCCTGCGCCGCTACGGCGCGGTGCCGGCGGCCGGGCTGTTCGCGGTGTGCTTCGTGCTGCCGCTCGCCGCGCTCGTCGGCGCCGCGTTCGACGGGGGCGGTCGCGCGTTCGCCGCGGTGTTCGGCGATCCGCTCGTCGCCGACGCGATCGTGCGTTCGCTGGCGCTCGCGTTCGGCGCCGGCACGCTGTCCGTCGCCGTCGGCGTGCCGGTCGCGTTCGTGCTGGCCGGGCAGTCGCCGGCGCGGCGCCGCTGGTCGCTCGCGCTGCTCGGCGTGCCGCTTGCCTTCTCCGGCCTCGTGATCGCGTACGGCTTCATCCTCGTGTTCGGCCGCGCGGGCTTCGTGACGATGCTGCTGGCGTCGCTCGGCGCGGACCCGACCGTGGTCGGCGGCGCGATCTACACGATGCCGGGGCTCGCGTTCGCCTATGCGTACTACCTCATTCCGCGCGTCGCGCTGATGCTCTACCCGGCGCTCGCGAATCTCGACCGGCGGCCGCTCGAGGCGGCGCTGACGCTCGGCGCGCGGCCGTGGCGCGCGTGGATCGACGTCGCGTGGCGCGAGCTGTGGCCGTCGATCGCGTCGGCGTGGTGCCTCGTCGGTGCGATCGCGCTCGGCACGTACGGCACGGCGCTCGCGCTGGCCGGCACGCAGGTCAACATCCTGCCGCTGCTGATGTACCTGAAGCTGTCCGACGGACAGACCGATTTCTCGCAGGCCGCCGTACTGTCGATCGTGCTGACGGCGCTTTGCACCTGCGTTCTTGCACTGGGGGAAGGACTTGCACGGCAACGACGTCATTGAATGGTCGGACGACACGCGCGATGCGCTGGAGCAACTCGCGCAGCGACAGCGCGGCGCACACCGGCACCGGATGCCGGTCGGCGTGATCGGGCCGCGCGACGCGACGGACACGCAGCTCGCCGTCGCCGAGCGGATCGCGCACGGGATCGCGGCGACGGGCATCGCGATCGTCGGCGGCGGCAAGCAGGGCGTGATGGAGGCCGCCGCGCGCGGCGCGCGCGCCGCGGGCGGATGCGCGATCGGGTTGCTGCCCGAGGACGATGCGCGGGACGCGAATCCGTACCTGTCGGTCGCGCTGCCGACCGGGCTCGGCATCACACGCAATGCGCTGATCGCACGCGCGTCGCTGTGCCTGATCGCGGTCGGCGGCGGTCTCGGCACGCTGTCCGAAATCGCGCTGGGGCTGCAATGGGGCAAGCCGGTGTTCGCGATCTGCGACGCGCCGCAGGTGGCGGGCGTCGAGCGTTTCGACGAAGCGGACCGCCTCGTCGCGCGTGCCGCGCAGTGGCTGAGCGATTCGGCATAGGGGCGGTGGCGGGAGCGGCATCTCGTGCGGCGAGCGTCGGCGCAGACTTCGGACTTGAAACCGGCGCGCGACTCGCCATATTGTTCGGGCATCAACGTTCAATGACGCTTCGCGAGGATTCCAGATGCGCCTGCTGCTTGCCCTGTTATTGCCGTGGTTCCAGTTCTTCACGATCGGCCGTCCGATCGCCGGGATCATCTGCCTGATCCTCCAACTCACGATCATCGGCTGGCTGCCGACCGGACTGGGCGAGGGTACTTGACGCCGTCGTCCAGTCGAGCGAACCGCAATCGGAGGATTCGCATGTTGCGCTCGATCGTCACGTATTGCAGATGCGCCTGCGTGCACTGGCGCCGCGTCTGCAGGATATCGCCGATCACGGTGTTGATTTCGGGCTGGAACACGACGTGCACGCTTTTCTGAAACCCGGTCTCGAGCGGCTCGCCGGCGAGCTCGACTCATTGCGCTAGCCCAGACGCGACACCATGGACAAACGCTACAACGCGATGTCGCTTCCCGAACAGCTTGCGCTGCGGCGCCAGGCGATCGAGGACGTTCTCGCGCATCCCGAATGGCCGCTACGCGAATCGGTGCGTCATTTGAAGAAGACGATGCGGCTGACGAGCGCCGAAATGGCGAAGCTTGCCGGCGTATCGACGAAGACGATTCAGGATATCGAACAGGGTCGCAGCGACGGAACGGTTCAGACCATGAACCGCATATTCGGCATGCTGGGATTGAAGCTCGGCGTCGTGCGGCGGCTGCCGCATGATCCGTACCGTGGTGGCGGGGACGGCGCATCCGCCGCGTGATTGACGGATGCGCGATGCGTCTGGACGGGATACAGGCTGCGCCGCCTACTTCACCGCGAACAGCGTCAGGTTCATGAAGATCTTGAACGCATAGCCGAGCGTGACGGCGCCGAGCACGCCGCCCGCCCACAGGACGACGAACCACATCCAGCCGCGCATCCGCGGCCGCGGCGCGTCGGGCTGGCGGGCGGCGGGATCAGTGGTGGTAGTAATGCTGGTCTTCATGGCGCACCTTGCCTCGGAATACCCAGTAACCCATCGTCGTGTAGGCGATGATGATCGGCAGGATAACCGCTGCGCCGACCAGCGTGAAGGTCTGGCTCGACCGCGGCGCCGCCGCTTCCCAGATCGTCATCGTCTGAGGAATCGCATACGGGAACATCGTGACGAGCAGGCCGACGTAGCCGAGCAGCACGAGTGCCAGCGCGAGCACGAACGGCGTCATGTCGTGCCGGTCGCGCACCGCGCGACGCATCCACACCGCGCACCCGGCGACCAGGAACGGCACCGGCAGCAGGCGCCAGAACAGTCCCGATTCGAACCAGCGCTGCGCGATGGCCGGATCCTGCAGCGGCGTCCACAGGCTGACGATCGCGATGAAGCCGAGCAGCACGACGGTCAGCGGCCACACGACGCGATGCAGGCGCCGCTGCAGGTCGCCTTCCGTCTTCGCGACGAGCCAGCAGCAGCCGAGCAGCGCGTACGTGACGATCAACCCGAGGCCCGTCAGCAGGCTGAACGGCGTGAGCCAGTCGAATGCGCCGCCGGCGTACACGCCGTCCTTCACGTCGATGCCCTGCAGGAACGCGCCGAGCGCGATCCCCTGGAACAGCGTCGCGCCGGCCGAGCCGCCGATGAACGCGAGATCCCACAGCTGCTTCGTGCGTCGCGCCTTCGCGCGGATCTCGAACGACACGCCGCGGAAGATCAGGCACACCAGCATGAAGATCAGCGGCAGGTACAGCGCCGACAGCACCGTCGAATAGACGATCGGGAACACCGCGAACAGCCCGGCGCCGCCGAGCACGAGCCACGTCTCGTTGCCGTCCCACACGGGCGCGACGGTGTTCATCATCAGGTCGCGTTCCTTCTCGTCCGGGAAGAACGGGAAGACGATGCCGATGCCGAGGTCGAAGCCGTCGAGCACGACGTACATGAAGAGCCCCAATGCGATGATCGCGGCCCAGATTACGGTGACGTCCATAGGTTTTCTCGTTTGCGAATATGGGGGGCTCAGACGGTCTCGATCAGCTCGTCGACGGCCGACATCGGGCGGCGCGCGGTGTGATCGGGGCGTGTGTCCGGTGTGTCGTCGTGCTTTGCGTCGGGCAGCGCGGGGCCGGCCTTCATCAGCTTCAGCATGTAGTACACGCCGGTGCCGAACACGAGGAAGTAGACGATCACGAACGTCATCATCGACAGGCTGACCTGCTGCACCGACAGCGGCGACACGGCCTGCGCGGTGCGCATCACGCCATACACGACCCACGGCTGGCGGCCTGCCTCGGTCGTCACCCAGCCCGCGAGCAGCGACACGAAACCGGTCGGGCCCATCACGAGCGCGAAGCGCTGGAACCACTTCGATTCATACAGGCTGCCGCGGCGGCGCAGCAGCCACGCGAGCGCGGCGAGACCGATCATCGCGAAGCCGAGGCCGACCATGATCCGGAAGCTCCAGAACACCACCGTCGAGTTCGGCCGGTCCTCGGGCGGGAAGTCCTTCAGCCCGCGAATCTCGCCGTCCCAGCTGTGCGTGAGGATCAGGCTGCCGAGGTGCGGCACCTTCACCGCGTAGCGGGTCGTTTCCGCCTTCATGTCCGGAATGCCGAACAGGTTGAGCGGCGTGCCGCCCTTTTCGGTTTCCCACAGCCCCTCGATCGCGGCGATCTTCGCGGGCTGGTGCTTCAGCGTGTTGATGCCGTGCTGGTCGCCGATCAGGGCCTGCAGCGGCGCGAGCACCAGCAGCAGCCACAGCGCCATCGAGAACATCTTCTTCACGCCCTTGTCGCGGCGGCCCTTCAGCAGGTGCCATGCCCCCGTCGCGGCCACCACCAGCGCGGCGACGATGAACGCGGCGATCGCCATGTGGAACAGGCGGTACGGGAACGACGGGTTGAAGATGATCGCGAACCAGTCGGTCGGCACGACGCGGCCGTCGACGATCTCGAAGCCCTGCGGCGTCTGCATCCAGCTGTTCGACGCGAGGATCCAGAACGTCGAGATCAGCGTGCCGATCGCGACCATCAGCGTCGCGCCGAAGTGCGCGCGCGGGCTCACGCGATTCCAGCCGAACAGCATGATGCCGAGGAAGCCGGCCTCGAGGAAGAACGCGGTCATGACCTCGTACATCAGCAGCGGGCCGGTGACGGAGCCGGCGAAGCTCGAGAAGCCCGACCAGTTGGTGCCGAACTGATAGCTCATCACGACGCCGGAGACCACGCCCATCCCGAACGCGACCGCGAAGATCTTCGACCAGAACAGGCAGAGTGTCTTGTAGTACTGCTTGCCGGTCTTCAGCCAGCGATATTCGAGCACGGCGATGAAGCTGGCGAGGCCGATGCTCAGCGCCGGGAAGACGATGTGAAAGGAGACGGTGAACGCGAATTGCAGGCGGGCCAGATCGAGGGCCGAAAATGCGGTGTCCATACCAGTTGACCGAGGCTGACGATACCCGCCGGCGGGGTGCCGGCGGACCCCGGCCGACGGGCATCGGGGTTGGCTGGAGTATGGATCGCGATGTTGCGCCGCGAAATGTGCCAACTCGTCGCAGATGTCCAGCCCGCCGCGCGCATTTTCGGGATAAATCGTTGATTCGTATCAAGAACGCCGTTCGTGTCGCAGGCGGCCGCGGCGTGGCGGTCTGCCGCACGTGCGGCAATATGGCGCGTCGCATCATCGGAACGATGCGGTGGGTGCGGAGACGTCGGTGCGCGGTGCGGTGTCGCCGGGTATCGGGTAGGGCCGCCGGCTGCCCGCCGCGGCGAGCATCCGGCCATCGGCACGCGCCGCACGAATTGCGTACACTCTGAGTCTCGTTTCGGCAGGGCCGGGCGCATCGGTTCCGGTCCCCGTTCACTCAGGGCACGAAAATGATCGATTTACGCAGCGATACCGTGACACGTCCGAGCCAGGCAATGCTGGCCGCGATGACTGCCGCCGAAGTCGGCGACGACGTATGGGGCGACGACCCGACCGTGCTGCGTCTGCAGGCGGTCACGGCCGAGCGGGCCGGCAAGGAAGCGGGCCTGTTCTTCCCGAGCGGCACGCAGAGCAACCTGGCCGCGCTGATGGCCCATTGCGAACGCGGCGACGAATACATCGTCGGCCAGCTCGCGCACACCTACAAGTACGAAGGCGGCGGCGCGGCCGTGCTCGGCAGCATCCAGCCGCAACCGATCGAGAACGCACCCGACGGCACGCTGCCGCTCGCGAAGATCGCCGCGGCGATCAAGCCGCTCGACAACCACTTCGCGCGCACGCGGCTGCTCGCGCTCGAAAACACGATCGGCGGCCAGGTGTTGCCGGAAGGCTATGTGCAGGAAGCCGTCGCGCTCGCGCGCAGCCGCGGGCTGGCCACGCATCTCGACGGCGCGCGCGCGTGCAATGCGGCCGTCGCGTCGGGCCGTCCGATCGCGGCACTGTGCGCGCCGTTCGATACCGTGTCGATCTGTTTCTCGAAAGGGCTCGGCGCGCCGGTCGGTTCGGTGCTGATCGGCAATCGCGCACTGGTCGAGCGCGCGCAGCGCTGGCGCAAGGTGCTGGGCGGCGGGATGCGGCAGTCGGGCATCCTCGCGGCGGCCTGCCTGTATGCGCTCGACCACAACGTCGAGCGGCTGGCCGACGATCACGCGAACGCCGCGCATCTCGCGGCAGGCCTCGCGCGCATCGAGCCGGTGAAGGTGTTGTCGCACGCGACGAACATGGTGTTCGCGCAATTCCCCGAAGCCGATTGCGCGCCGCTCGAGGCGTGGCTCAAGGAACGCGGGATCCTCACGCAGATGCTGTACGCGTCGCGCTTCGTCACGCACTGCGACGTGTCGCGCGCGGACATCGACACCTTCATCGACGCGGTCGGCGCGTATTTCGCGCAACGGCGCGCGTAACGCGGCATGCGCCGGCCGGCGGGGGCGCCGGCGCGACGTGGCGCGAAGCGGGCGTGTGGCGGGCGTGTGGCGGCGACGGGTGCGACGCGGCACGCCCGTCCGTCGACGTCTGGTGTACCGGCGGATTACGCTGGCCGGGGCATGTCGACCGGCGGGGTGCCGTCGTGGAATAGCGCTTTCAGTTGCGTGCGCAGTTCGGCGCTGTCGGCATGCTGGTGCACCGAGACCGCATGCTGCACGGCGGCTTCCAGCAGTTCGTTGTCGGAGTCGGCGGAAATTGCGACCGAGCAATTCATCGCGCTGGGAAACTCGCGGCAATCGATATAGCGGCGGGACATGATGTTCTCCTCACGGGAAAGGGAACGGGAACGGCCGGATCTGCGCGATCGGCCGCGCGGCGCGTTCGCGAGGCCGGTGAAAAAAGTATAGGCGGCGCGGCGGGGTTTCTTGCCGCCACGCGGCCCGCACCGCCTGCCGTGCCGGCGGTGCCGATCACCCGTTCGTCACGGCAGCGGTGCGAGCAATCGGCGCGCCGCTTCGACCACCCGCGCGGACAGCGACGCCATGGTCGGCGACTGCACGGTCCATGCGTGCCAATACAGCGCGATGTCGGTCGGATACAGCGGCGCGAGATCGACGAGCCCCTGGGCGTCGAGCGGTGCGCCGCCGAGCAGCGGCTCCGGCACCATCGCGTAGCCGAGCCCGTGCCGCACCGCCGCGAAATGCGCGTGCGTGCCCGGCACGTAGTGGCACGGATACGCGCCTTCGGGCAACCCGAACTTCTCCTTCAGGAACGTGGACTGCAGCGTGTCGCGCCGCGAATACGCGACGACGGGTGCATGGCGCGCGCTCGTGCGATTCAGGCCGCGCGGAAACCAGCGCGCCGCGAACGCGGCCGCCGCGAGCAGCCGGTAGCGCATCGTGCCGAGCGGCGTCGCGACGCAGCCGCGCATCGGCTTCGGCTCGGTCGTCACGCAGCCGACGGCCATCCCGCTTTCGAGCAGCGCGAAGGTGTGGTCCTGGTCCTCGACGATCAGCTCGAACAGGATGCGCTCGCCCGCGAGCACCGACGTCAGGGCGGGCAGGAACCAGGTGCCGAGGCTGTCGGAGTTCAGCGCGATCGTGACCGAGATCGGCGATTCGCGCTCGGTCGCGAGCGTGCTTTGCAGGTCGGCCTGCAGCAGCGCGACGCGGCGCAGGTGCTGCAGCACGCGCTGTCCGGCCACCGTCGGCCGGCACGGCCGCGTGCGCAGCACCAGCGGCGTGCCGAGGCTCGCTTCCAGCGCGCGGACCCGCTGCGTGACGGCGGACGCGGTCACGTGCAGGCGCACGGCGGCCTGCTCGAAGCTGCCGGTGTCGGCGACGGCCAGCAGCGCGGCCGCCTGCTTCGGATCGATCGTCATCGACATGTCGACGCAATTCCTGTGAACGTAAGACGAGAACAGGCGGTAGTGTAAGGCAGTGTGCGCGACGGTCCGGGCGCGGCATGACGTCTCGCCGCGTGCAACGATGCCGGTGGCGCGCGTGTTTTGAACTACGCTGTAGGAACGCGTGCCCCGCGCACCGGCGACACAGCCGGGGCGGGTTGCAGCATCCGCATGATCCGCACCCTCCACCCAACCGACACGCCCAGCCGACGGAGCGCCTTCGCCATGATCTTCCGGCAACTTTTCGACCCGCAATCGTCGACCTACACGTATCTGCTCGCCGACCGCGGATCGCGCGAAGCGCTGCTGATCGACCCGGTGTTCGAGCAGGTGCGCCGCGATGCGGCGCTGCTCGACGAACTCGGGCTGCGGCTCGTCGCGACCGTCGATACCCACGTGCACGCCGATCATGTGACGGGCGCGTGGCTGCTGAAGCAGCGCACCGGCAGCGCGATCGCGATTTCGGCGGCGAGCGGCGCGCAGGGCGCCGACCGCTACCTGAACGACGGCGATCGCTGCGCATTCGGCCCGCGCTACCTGACCGTGCGCGCGACGCCGGGCCATACGAGCGGCTGCATCAGCCTCGTGCTCGACGACGAATCGATGGCGTTCACCGGCGACTGCCTGCTGATTCGCGGCACCGGCCGCACCGACTTCCAGCAGGGCGACCCGCGCGCGCTGTATCGCGCGGTGCACGGCCGGCTCTTCACCCTGCCGGCGGCCTGCCTGCTATACCCCGCGCACGACTATCGCGGGCTGACGGTGACGAGCGTCGGCGAGGAGCGGCGTTTCAATCCGCGCCTCGGCGGCGATCTCAGCGAGGACGATTTCGCGGGCTACATGCGCAACCTCGGGCTCGCGCATCCGCGCCAGATCGACGTCGCGGTGCCCGCGAACCTGCAGTGCGGCGTTGCCGCGAACGCGCCCGACGTGCAGACGGTGCCCGACTGGGCGCCGCTCGCCTATACGTTCGCCGGATTCTGGGAAATCGATCCGCAGTGGCTCGAGGATCACCTGCCGGCGGTGCAGGTGGTCGACGTGCGCGAGCCGGACGAATTCACCGGCCCGCTCGGCCACCTGCCCGGCGCGACGCCGATTCCGCTCGGCGAACTGGCCGCGCGCACCGGCGAGCTCGCGCGCGACCGGCCGATCGTGACCGTATGCCGCGCGGGCGGCCGCTCCGCGCAGGCGACCGTGATCCTGCTGAAGGCCGGCTTCGAGGCCGTCGCGAACCTCGGCGGCGGGATGCTGCGCTGGCGGGGCGAGGGCCGCGTCGTGATGGACGGTCGGTCGTAGCGGCGCGATCACAGCGCAACGGAAAAATGTTCGGACCGGTGTCGAATCGTCCTGGCGCCGCTCGTCGTCAAGGTATCCGTTCACGTGGCGCTGCATGACGCGGCGCCGACACCCCGAGAGAGCACGCGATGACGCCGACGCTTTACGCCCATCCCTTTTCGTCCTACTGCCAGAAGGTGCTGACCGCGCTGTACGAGAACGGCACGCCGTTCGCGTATCGCGTGCTCGCGCACGACGATCCGAAACCGATGCAGGAACTGGCCGCGCTGTGGCCGCTGAAGCGCTTCCCGGTGCTCGTCGACGCGGGCCGCACCGTGATCGAGGCGACGATCATCGTCGAGCATCTCGATCTCTACCATCCGGGCCCCGTGCGGCTGGTGCCCGACGACCGGCGCGCGGCGCTGGAAGTGCGGATGATGGATCGCTTCTTCGACAACTATGTATCGACGCCGCAGCAGAAGGTCGTGTTCGATGCGTTGCGGCCGGAACACGAGCGCGATGCGCGGGGCGTCGCCGATGCGCGCGCGATGCTCGAATCGTCATACGCATGGCTGGATCGCACGATGGCCGATCGCGAATGGGCGGCCGGCGACCGCTTCAGCCTCGCCGACTGCGGCGCGGCGCCGTTCCTGTTCTACGCGGACTGGACGCACCGGATCGATCCGTCGTTCGCGAACGTGATCGCGTATCGCCAGCGGCTGCTTGCGCGGCCGTCGTTCGCGCGTGCGGTCGACGAAGCGCGGCCGTATCGTGCGTTCTTCCCGCTCGGGGCGCCCGATCGCGACTGACGTGCGCGGCCGCCGTTGCCGCCGCGACGACGATCTGGACGGCGGCGCGCGCCGGGCGCGATGCCGCCGCGCAGGGCCGGCAACGTGTGCGCGGGCGTCGTGACGACAGCAGCGGATGCATGGCGGCGCCGTCCCGTTACATCGTCGTATGCTTGACCGACTGCGCGAGCGTCAGCAGTTCGTCGAACTGCGTGATCAGCTCGAAGCACAGCAGGAACGCGAGCGTATAGGCTGGCGCGGGGAAGCGCCGGATCGCCTCCAGCACCTGTGGCGCGAAGCGCGAGCGAATCGGATCGCGCGTCAGCAGCCACGCGATCGCGATGCCGATCGCGGCGCCGGCGATCAGGTCGGTCGGGTAGTGATAGCCGAGATACGCGCGCGGCACGCAGATGAACACGACCGCATACAGCAGCGCGAGCACGCCGACGCGGCGCGCGATGATGAAGATGCCCGTCGCGATCGCCATCCACAGCATCGCGTGATCGCTCGGAAACGAACTCCAGGCCTGCAGCGTGGCCGCACGCAGTTCCTCGGACGGGAAGTGCAGGTGCAGGTCGGGGTTGTAGATCGGCCGCACGCGGAACGGCAGGACTTTCGCGAGCAACCGGCCGAACGCGAGCGCGACGAGCCCGCTCGTGACCGTCGCGATGACCAGCTCGCGTTGTCGGTCGCGCTGCGGTCCCGGCTGGAACCACAGCCAGCACAGCACGGGGATGAGGATGAAGCCCTTGAACGTATAGAGGCCGGCGATGACGCGGATCGCGTGGTTCATCAGCGGTCCGAACGTGATGTGGGTGAGGAAGATCTGGATCGTGGTGTCGAAATCGTTCATGTTCTGCGGCCCCGGCGGACACGCAGCACATGACATGCGGCCGGCAAGGATCAGGAAGCGCGCTCGCACTGGAGCGCAATGGGGGGCAAGTATGTCACCGGTAATTTCGAAGAAAATGGGAAAAAATACCGGGAATCCCCTGAGAAATCGCGATTTCCTGGTGGGGCCGGATTGGAGAAGGCCGCGCGGCGCGGTCATGTCGAATCCTCTGACGGTTGCGCGCGCGTTCCCGGGCATCGGTGAAAAATAATCGGTTGAACTAGGCAATTCGGTGAGCGATCGCGGACCTTGCACCGGATGACCGGATGCGCGCCGCGTCCCGCACGGATCTGCCGCGCCGCGCCGGGCCGCGCAGCACCGAACGAAAACAAAAAGAAAAGGCGGGCAAGCCCTGTGGGCCTGCCCGCCTCGTCTGCGCGATGCCGGTGAATTACCGGCGCCAGATGCGCACGGCCAACGCCGCCAGCGACGTCGTCACGGCCAGTACGATCACCGCATTCCAGCCCAGTTGCGCGAGCAACGAACTGCCGAGCGCGGCACCGGCCGCCATCCCGATGAACATGCCGACGAACAGCACCGCGTTGAGCCGGCTGCGCGACGCGGGATCGATCCGGTAGACGATCGCCTGGTGCGCGATCAGCGTGGCCTGCACGCCGAGATCGAAACCGATCGTCGCGGCGGCGAGCAGCGCGAGCTGCGCATGCGGCGTCAGCAGCGGCGCGGCGGCCATCGCGGCGAACGACACCGTCGCGATCCCGATGCCGATGCGCGTGACACGCTCGGGACCGTGGTGATCGGCCAGGCGTCCGGCCACGGGCGCGGCCAGTGCGCCGGCGGCACCCGCGAGGCCGAATGCGCCGGCGGCCGCGCTGCCGAGGTGGAACGGCGCGCCGTGCAGCATCACCGCGAGCGTCGACCAGAACGCGCTGAACCCGATAGAGAGCAGCCCTTGCGCGAGCGCGGCACGACGCAGCGCCGGATGACGACGCCACAGTTCGCCGAGCGACCCGATCAGCGCGCGGTACGACAGCTGCGTGGTCGGCTCGAAGCGCGGCAGCCCGCGTGCGGCCACGACGCCGATCGCGGCGACGCTGGCGGCCGCGAGCGCGAACATCGCGCGCCAGCCGGCCGTCTCCGCCACGAAGCCGGCGACGACGCGCGACAGCAGGATGCCGAGCAGCAGCCCCGTCATCACCGTGCCGACGATACGGCCGCGATGCGTGTCGTGCGCGAGCGTCGCGGCGGCCGGCACGACGTCCTGCGCCATGGTCGCGCTCAGGCCGATCGCGAAGCTCGCGGCCAGCACCAGCCCGAGCGACGGCGCGACCGCCGCGAGCAGCAGCGCGACGACCAGCGCGGCGGCTTTCGTCACGATCACGCGGCGCCGGTCGAAGCGGTCGCCGAGCGGCGCGAGCAGCAGGATGCCGAGCGCATAGCCGAGCTGCGTGAGCGTCGGCACGAAACCGATCGCGCGCGCCGACGCGCCGAGATCGGGCCCCAGCGCGGCGAGCATCGGCTGCGCATAGTAGAGCGGCGCGACGCCGAGACCGGCCGCCGCGGCGAGCAGCAGCACGAGCCGGCGGTCGGGCATCGGGGAGGCGGCCGCGTGGGCCGGTGCATGGGCCGCGCGGGGCGCGGGGTCGAGACGGGTCGGGGTGGACATCGCGTACATCCTTGTTTGGGTAACGAATGGACGCGAGTGTGCCGATCGGCGGCCGGCCACGGTAGTGCCGCCCGGCGCAGATTTGTTATACGCTTGACGAATGACCGAGAAAATCCCCGATTCGCCCGCTGCTGGCGGGTCTCCGCGCATTCAGACAGTGCCCGTCGACGGTGCGAGCTATCGTTTCGAGTTGATGGAAACCTTCGTACGCATAGTCGAGGCCGGCAGCCTGTCGGCGGCCGCCGCGCAGCTGCACACGACGCAGCCGACCATCAGCCGGCGGCTGCAGGCGCTCGAACGCTCGCTCGGAATGCGGCTGCTGCAGCGGACGACGCATGCGATGCGGCTGACCGTCGACGGCGAGCGCTGCTTCACGCGCGCGAAGGAGTTGCTGGCGAACTGGGCGGCGTTCGAGGCCGACCTGCGCGGCGCGCAGGAGGAGCCCGACGGCCTGTTGCGCGTGGCGGTGCCGCATGCATTCGGGCAGGAGCGCTTCGTCGCGCCGCTCGCGCGGTTCCTGCGCGACTACCCGCGCGTCTCGGTGGAATGGCTGCTGCAGGACGACGTGCGCGATTTCGTCGGCAGCGGGATCGACTGCGCGATCCAGGTGGGCGAGCCGACCGATCCGGGCGTCGTCGCGATCCGGCTGACGAAGGTGCCGCGCTTCGTGGTGGCCGCGCCGTCCGTGCTGAACGGCGCGGACATCCCCGCCGATCCCGACGCGCTCGCCGCGCTGCCGTGGCTCGCGCTGCGCACGTACTACCGGACCGAGCTGACGCTGACGCACGCCGTCACGGGCGACACGCGTCGCATCGCGATCCGTCCGCGCTTCACGACCGCGAACCTCTATGCGTTGCGCAGCGCGGCGCTGCTCGGTGTCGGTGCGTGCGTCGGTTCGTCGTGGCTGCTGGCGGACCATCTCGCGCGCGGCGAGCTCGTGCATCTCGCGCCCGACTGGCAGGCCGCGCCGTTGCCGGTCTACCTGACCTACCCGCACGCGCAGTTCTATCCGTCGCGGCTCGTGCGCTTCGTCGCGATGATGCGCGACGCCGTGCCGTCGCTCGTCGAAGGGCGCGACATCTAAGCCGAGGGTCGTCGCGCGTGCCGTCAGCCGCGCCGGATGCCGTCGGGCAACGCGCTGATGCGGCGCACTTCGGGCGAGTCGAGCCATGCGCGCGACGTCGCGCAGTCGACGAACATGTCGGTCGCATCGTCGCCCCAGAACAGGTCGCCGTCGAGTTCGAAGGTCGGCACGCCGAACACGCCGTGCGCGATTGCCTGATCGGTGTTCGCGCGTAATGCGTCCTTCACCGCTTGCGCGTCGACGGCCGTCACGCCTTCCGGAAAGCCGACCGCCTCGCACAGCGCGGCGAAGCCCTCCGGCGTCGATACATCCTGACCGTCGCGCCAGATATGCCGGAAGATCCGCCGGATCGCATCGGGCGTGTTGCCCATCGCGATCGCGAGACGCAGCGGCCGGATCGGGTTGAACGGATGCGCGGGCGGCATCCGGAATGGAATGCCGAGCTTGTCGGCGCGGTACTGCGCGTGGCGATAGGTGAAGATGCGCTTTGCCGCGATCTCGGCCGGCGCTTTCTGGCCCCAGTGCGCGAGCAGCGCGCCGAGCACGATCGGTTTCGGCTCGTAGGCGGCGGCAGGCGGCAACTGGTCGAACCGTTCCTGCTGCAGGTACGCGAACGGCGAAACGAAATCGAAATACCAGGTGGCGGTGCGCGCGGCGTTCATCGCGGTGGTCTCCTCGTGCGAATCCGGGTGGGCGCGTGCGGCGGCCGGGCGGGCCGGCGGGCGATGCACGCGGTGGCGCGCCAGTGTCGCACGCGGCGGCGTTTCGCGCTGCCGGCGCGAGCGGGCAGGACCACGGCCGGTGACAACGCCGGCGCGGCGGCGGTCGCGGCTGGCGTCACGCGTCACCGCGTGATGCACACGCGCGCTAGCCCGTCTCGACCAGCGCCGCCAACCGGGCGAGCGCCATCCGCCAGCCCGTTTCGTTGTCGGCTGCCGGCACGCCCGGCGGCACACCGTCGTGCACCGCATCGACGCGTGTGCCGCCTGCTTCGTCGGACAGCGTGATCGTGATCGTCATGGCGCCGCGCAGCATCGGATCGTCGGTTTCGAACACGTCGATTTCGACGATCTGCTCGTCGGGCACGAGCGTCACGAAGCGGCCGTGATAGGTGTCGGTGTGCGCGGTGGTCTTGCCGGTGCCGTCCGACGGTTCGTCATAGCTCAGCGACACGCGCAGCGCACCGCCTTCGCGTGCGTCGTAGGCGAGCACGCGGCACGTCATGCCGTCCGGCACTTTCCATTGTTCGACGGCGTGCGGATCGAGCAGCGCGCGGTAGACGCGCCCGCGCGGCGCGTTCAGGTGCCGGCTGACCCGGGTCGAATGCGTGTGCATCTGCAGCATGTGGCCTCCCGCGGAGCGCGCGCGACGGTGCACGCCGGAGGCCGGCGTGTCGTCATGCTTCCTTCAGGAATCCTAGGCGCGCGCGCGGCGGCATGCAATGGCCCGCGCACGTGCGTATTCAGCGCAATGCGGCCGCGAATTCGTCGAGTTGCGTGATGCAGAGGTTCCAGCCCTCGAAGAAGCCGAGCGCCTCGTGGCGCTCGCGCGTCGCGGCGTCGGGATGCATCACGCGCGCCTCGTAGCGGCAACCGGCGGCGTCATCCGCCATCGTGATGATGGCCGTGAAGCCCAGCCACGGCACCTGCGGCCGCCAGCCGCCCGCGAGCATCGACGTGAACGCGATCCGCGCTTCCGGCACGATGTCGAGGAAACAGCCGGGGTTGTCGCTCGTGCCGCCGTCGGGGCCGCGCATGAACGTGTGGAAGGCGCCGCCCGGGCGCAGGTCGAACGCACGTACTTCAGTGGTCCACGGTTTCGGGCACCACCATTCCTTCAGCAGTTCGGGGTCGGTCCAGGCGCGCCAGAGCGCCTGGCGCGGCGCGCGCAGCGTGCGCGTGATGACGAGGTCATGGGCTTCGGCGGGGTCGACGTGGCTGGCTGACATGCGCTTGCTCCTCCTGGTGACGGCGTTCGACGAATTCCACGAGACGATCGGCGCGCGCTTCCCACAGCACGCGCTGCGCGGCGAGCCACTGCTCGGCTTCCGCCAGCCGGCCGCCGACCAGCTCGCAGGTGCGCGAGCGGCCGGCTTTCCGGGTCGTGACGAGGCCGCTGCGCTCGAGCACCGCGACGTGCTTCATGAACGACGGCAGCGCCATGTCGAACGGCGCGGCCAGTTCCGAAACGGTTCGCCGGCCCTTGCCGAGCGCGCCGACGATCGCGCAGCGCGTTGGATCGGCGAGTGCGTGGAATACGTCGCTGATACCGGGTTGAAAGTTAGCCATGCGGCTAAGTATAGGCGATGCAACGGGAATTTTCATCGCTTAGGATGATGGGGTGGTAACACGCGCCGACCGGGTTGGGCGCCGTGCTGCCGGGCACTCGCCGGCGTTGCGCATGGATCGGGCGCAGGCCGGCATTCCATGCGATCCGGGCGCACGCCGACCGAACGCGTGCCCCGCCTGATATACCGGAGAGGGTATGACAGAACCTGTGACCGTCCGCCGCGTCGACGCGAGCGAAGCGCATGCCTGCATCGACGCGCTGGCCGACGTGCTGATCGATTGCGTCGAAGGCGGCGCGTCCGTCAGCTTCATGTTGCCGATCGAACGCTCGACCGCCGTCGCGTTCTGGACGCGGGTTGCCGACAGCGTCGCGAGCGGTGAGCGCATCCTGCTGGTCGCCGAGGACGCGGCCGGCCGGATCGTCGGCACGGTGCAACTCGTGACCGGGCAGCCGGAGAACCAGCCGCATCGCGCGGATGTCGCGAAGATGCTCGTGTCGCGTCATGCACGCCGGCAGGGTGTCGCCGCGCGGCTGCTGGCGGCCGCCGACGACGCCGCGCGCGACGCCGGCAAGACCGTGCTCGTGCTCGACACCGTGACGGGCAGCGATGCCGAGCGGCTGTACGAGCGGGCCGGCTGGCAGCGCGTCGGCGTCGTGCCGAACTATGCGCTGATGCCCGACGGCGCGTTGTGCGCGACGACGTATTTTCACAAGCAGCTCGCGTAACGGGGCCAGATGCGATCACGATCCGGTTCGCGATCGGCGCGTGTGCAGCGGCGCGCGGCGCCGGATCGGCGGCCGGGCGGCAAAGAAAAGCCGGTCGGCGGCGGCGCGGCTCCGATATATTCGTGCTGGACACGCCACCGCCATGCCAACGGAATCACCGCCTCGATGAAACGCTCCCATGTCGCTTTCGCCCTCACGGGCCTGCTCGTCGCGCTGCCGATCGCCGCCTACGCGCTCGTCAAGCCGCTGCGCGTCGTCGCGCCCGCGCTGCTGCCCGGTGTGTCATGCCCGAGCGCGGACATCTGCACGGACGATGCCGCGAAGTTCGGCGCCGCGCAGCAGCTTTATCGTGCCGGTTATGCGCGTGCCGAGGCGGCCGTGGGCCGGTTTCGCGACGCGCCGCGCGTCGTGTTCTGCTCGACGCGCGCGTGTGCCGACCAGTTCGGTCTCGGCGAACGCGCGGCACTGACGCTCGGGGATTTCGGCGTGGTCGTCGCGCCGCGCGGCTGGCAGACCTACTTTCTCGCGCACGAGCTGATTCATCACCGTCAGGCCGAAGTGCTCGGCAACCTCGCGGTCGCGACCAAGCCGCGCTGGCTGATCGAGGGGATGGCGTATGCGCTCAGCGACGATCCGCGTCATCCGCTGACGGAGCCGTTCGAGTCGTGGCGCACGCAATTCGCGGCGTGGCATGCCGCCCTCGGCCAGCAGCCGCTGTGGGACGCCGCAAGGGCCGTGGAATAGCGATCGCGCGCGACGCGCGTGTGCCGCCGCGCCGCTATGCGGGCACGGCCGGATCGTCGGGCCGCGCGCCGAGCGTGCGTCGCCCCGCATCGAGAATCTCGTCGGCCAGCGCCGGATCGGTGCCGGCGATCGCGCGCGACAGCACGAGCGCGCCGACCATCTGGCTGAAGACCGCGATTGCGTCGCGGCGCGTGTCCGCTGCGGCCGCGCCTTCCGCGGCCACCATCCGTTCCAGCCGGTCGAGATACGCGGCGACGCCGTGCGTATAGCACGCGCGCGCAGCGTCGGTCAGCCGCGGCGCATCGCCCGCGAAGCCGGACAGCGGGCAGCCGGCTTCGACGTTGTCGCGATGCGCGGACGACAGGTACGCCGTCGCCTGCTTCGCGACGCTGCCGGCGTTCGGCGAATCCGCGCGGTCCTGGATCGCCTTCTCCATCACCGCGGCGACCAGCGCATCCTTCGATTTGAAGTGGTTGTAGAAGCCGCCCTGCGTGAAGCCGGCTTCCTTCATCAGCTCCGTCAACCCCACCGCGTCGACACCGCGCACCCGGAACAGCCGCTCGGCGGCCGCGATGATCGCGTTGCGGTTTTCGGCAGCCTGTTGTCTCGAGACGCCCATCGATCCCTCCCTCATTCCGGCAATTGCGTCGATTGAAAAACACAATGGTGATCGCCATTGACTTGTCGAATTCGCGCTGACACAATGCACCGCAAAGACAATGGTGATCGACATTGACATCCAGTGTAGCCGACTTCGCGAACGAAACGAAGCGAGCGGGGCGGCGCGGCACGGATGGACGTCGGTCCCGGTCTGGGGGCGCAAGGGCGCGGGCGGCACGACAGCCCGCGCTCCGGCACCGGCGGAGCAACGGTTCGGTACGCGATGGCAGCGTGTTTTTTCACCGGATTCCGAGCGCGCGGCGAACCGGCGCGAACGGGTCCTCTATCCGACAGGAACGATCATGAAGATCGAAGGTGCAGTCGTTTTCGTCACGGGCGCGAACCGCGGGCTCGGCCGCGAGTTCGCGAAGCAGGCGCTCGAACGCGGGGCGCGCAAGGTCTATGCGGGCGCGCGCGATCCGGCCAGCGTGACGCTGCCGGGCGTGGTGCCCGTGAAGCTCGACGTGACCGATCCGGCGGCGGTCGCCGCGGCCGCCGACGCGGCGCGCGACGTCACGCTGCTGATCAACAACGCGGGCATCGCGCGACTCGGCAGCCTGACCGACGACGGCGCGGTCGACGCCTTGCGCGACCACCTCGAAACCAACGTGTTCGGGATGCTGGCGATGTCGCGCGCCTTCGCGGGAACGCTCGCCGGCCATGGCGGCGGCGCGATCCTGAACGTGCTGTCGGTTGCGAGCTGGGTGAACCGGCCGATCCTGTCGGGCTACGGCGTGTCGAAGTCGGCTGCGTGGGCGCTGACCAACGGGCTGCGGCATTCGCTGCGGGAGCAGCGCACGCAGGTGGTCGGGCTGCATGCCGGCTTCATCGATACGGACCTGACGCGCGGCCTCGAGGTGCCCAAGGCGACGCCGGCCGACGTCGTGCGGCAGGCGTACGACGCGATCGAATCCGGGGCGGAGGAGGTGTCGACCGACGACTTCACGCGGCAGGTGAAGGCCACGCTGTCGGCCGGCGTGTATCTGGACGAGGCGACGCCGCTCTGACGTCGCCTGCGGAAGACGGCCCGCCGCCCGCGCGTGCGCGCGGCGGGTCCGGCCATCGTCAGACCGTGGTGTCGATGATGCCCGGGATCTTCACGTCCGGGTTCACGTCCGCGTCGTAGTCGACGCCGGCGATCTCGAAGCCGAACAGGCGCAGGAACTCGGTCTTGTAACCCGTGAAGTCGGTCATCTCGTACAGGTTCTCGTTCGTGACCTTGTCCCACATCGCGACGACCTTGCCCTGCACTTGCGGATCGAGCTCCTTGTAGTCCGCGCGCAGACGGCCTTCTTCGTCGACGTGCGGCGTCGCGCCGTACAGGCTGTCCTTCAGGAGCCCGTACACCTGCTCGATGCAGCCTTCGTGCGTGCCCTGTTCCTTCATCACCTTGAACAGCAGCGACAGGTAGAGCGGCATCATCGGGATCGCCGAGCTCGCCTGCGTGACGACGGCCTTCAGCACCGACACGCGCGCATCGCCGCCGTGCGCGGCCAGCTTGTCGCGGATCGACAGCACCTTCTTGTCGAGGTCCTTCTTCGCTTCGCCGATCGAGCCGTTCCAGTAGATGTCGTGCGTGATCTGCTCGCCGAGATACGTGAACGCGGTCGTCTTCGCGCCGTCGGCCAGCACGCCGGCTTCAGCGAGCGCGTCGATCCACATCTGCCAGTCCTCGCCGCCCATCACGGCGACGGTGCCGTCGATCTCTTCCTGCGTCGCCGGCTCGAGCGAGACTTCGCGGATCACTTCCTTGTCGGTGTCGAGGCCGCGGAACGTGACCGACTTGCCGACCGGCTTCAGCGTCGAGCTGATCGTTTCGCCCGTCTTCGGATGCGTGCGGCGCGGCGCCGCGAGGCTGTAGACGACCAGATCGACCTTGCCGAGATCCTGCTTGATGGTGTCGATCGTGATCTGCTTGACCTTGTCGGAGAAGGCGTCGCCGTTGATGCTGCGCGCATAGAGCCCCTTTTCGGCGGCGAACTTCTCGAACGCGGCGCTGTTGTACCAGCCGGCGGTGCCCGGCTTCGTTTCGCTGCCGGCGCGCTCGAAGAACACGCCCAGCGTGTCCGCGCCCGAGCCGAATGCGGCCGAGATCCGGGCGGCGAGGCCATAGCCGGTCGACGCGCCGATCACGAGCACCTTCTTCGGGCCGTTGGCGATCGGGCCGTGCGAAGTCACGTAGTCGATCTGTTCCTTGACGTTGGCTTCGCAGCCGACCGGATGAGTCGTCACGCAGATGAAGCCACGCACGCGCGGTTTGATGATCATGGGAACCTCTAGTCAGAAAGGCGGGGACGGCCTGAAATCGGAAAAATCCCGCGCATTGTAATGGAAGCGGGCGGGCAGGGCGGGAAAGGCGGGCGGCGACGGCGGTCGCGGTCGGCCAGGGGCGGACCGTCGAGGCGGCGATGCGCGTGGGTGGCGTGGGTGGTGGTTATTTCTCTATTGACAGAAATAACTGAAAAAACTAAATTCACCGACATGGAACTCACACCGATTGCCGAACGATTCATTCTCCACTGGGGCGAAATGGGCTCGCGGTGGGGCGTCAACCGCACCGTCTCGCAGATTCACGCGCTGCTGTACCTGGCCGGCCGGCCGGTCGCGGCCGACGAGATCGCCGAGACGCTCAACGTCGCGCGCTCCAACGTCAGCACCAGCCTGAAGGAACTGCAGGCGTGGCGGCTCGCGAAGGTCGTGCACGTGCTGGGCGATCGCCGCGACCACTTCGAGACCTCGACCGACATCTGGGAACTGTTCAAGCTGATCGTCGAAGGGCGGCGGCAGCGCGAGATCGAACCGACGCTCACGGTGCTGCGCGATTGCCTGACGCGCCCCGAGATCGCCGACGAGAGCCGCGAGACCGAGCAGCGCATCCGCGACACGCTGCAGTTCGTCGAGACGCTCACGACCTGGTCGGACGAGATGCTGCGGCTCAAGCCCGACACGCTGATGAAGGCGCTCGGGATCGGCGCGAAGATCAGCCAGACGGTCAGGCGCAAGTCGTCGAAGTAGGCGGCACCGGACGTGCGGGCACGCAGCCCGCTTTTTTTGAAATTGAAATTTCTGTCGTTACAGAAATAACTGTAAATAAAGGATGAAAAATGAGCGCGGCCATTGTCTCGATCCACCGGCATGCCGCACCGCGGAGCGCAACATGAACATCCTCGTCTGCGGCGCGAACGGCTTCATCGGGCGGGCGCTGGGCGCGCGGCTCGAAGCCGGCGGCCATCGCGTGCTGCGCGGCGTGCGGCATGCGGTCGGCCCGCGCGACGTCGCGATCGACTTCGCGAAGGATGACGATCCCGACGCGTGGCTTGCCCGGCTGGGCGGCGTCGACGTGGTGATCAATGCGGTCGGGATCCTCGCCGACCGGCGCGATGCGACGTTCGACACCGTGCATCGCGCGGCACCCAGCGCGCTCTTCACCGCATGCTGCCGTGCCGGCGTGCGACGCGTGATCCAGATCTCGGCGCTGGGCGTCGAGCGCGGCGATACGCCGTATTTCGCCAGCAAGTACGCAGCCGACACCTTCCTGCAGACGCTGCCGCTCGATTGCCGGATCGTGCGTCCGGCGCTCGTCTACGGGCCGTCCGGCACGTCCGCACGGTTCTTCCGGATGCTCGCGAGCCTGCCCGTGCACGCGTTGCCGGCGGGCGGCCATCAACGGCTGCGCCCCGTGCACGTCGACGATCTCGCCGAACTCGTCGCGCGGCTCGTCGATGCACCGGCGGCCGGCAACCCGGTGATCGACGCGGTCGGCGGCGATGAAGTCGAGTACCGCGAGATGCTGAGCGTCTATCGCGCCGCGCTGGGCTTCCCGCCGGCGGCGCGCATCGCGCTGCCGGGCCCGCTGGTCGGTGCGGCGGCCGCGCTGCTCGGCACGCTGCCGGGCGCGATGCTGACCCGCGACACGTGGACGATGCTGCGCGGCGGCAACACCGGCGATCCCGCGGCGCTCGCGGCCGTGCTCGGCCGGCCGCCACGCGGGCTGCGGAATTTCATCGGCGCGGACGCGCTCGCGCTGCGCCGCGACGCGCTCGCGATGTGGCGGCGGCCGCTGCTGCTGGGCGCGCTCGCGATCGTCTGGATCTGGACGGCCATCGTCAGCGCGTTCATCCATCCGCGGCATGACAGCCTCGCGATGCTCGCCCGCGCGCACCTGACCGGGCTGCCCGCGCTGATCGCGCTCTACGCCGCATGCGCGCTGGACTTCGCGTTCGGGGTGGCAACGATCGCCGTGCCGTCCCGCCGTCTGTGGGCCGCGCAAGCCGCGCTGATCGTCGCGTATTCGGTCGTCATCGCGGTCACGATGCCCGGCCTGCTCGCCGAGCCGTTCGGTCCCGTGCTCAAGAACGTGCCGATTCTCGCGATCCTGTTGATCCTGTTTTCAGAAGAAGAACACGCATGAACACCTATCTCGTGATCAAGACGCTGCATATCCTGTCCTCGGTGCTGATGGTCGGCACCGGCTTCGGCACCGCGTTCTACCTGTTCTTCGCGAACCGCACGCGCTCGGTGCCGGCGATCGCCGCCGTGTCGCGCCTCGTGGTGCGCGCGGACTGGTGGTTCACGACGCCGGCCGTGCTGTTCCAGCCCGCGTCCGGGCTGTGGCTCGCGCATACGGCCGGCTGGCCCTGGACGACGCCGTGGCTCGTCGCGTCGATCGTGCTGTACGCGGTAGCGGGCGCGTGCTGGCTGCCGGTCGTGTGGCTGCAGATCGAGCTGGCCGCGATGGCGAAGCTCGCGCATGCGAACGGCGACGCCGCGCTGCCGGCGCGCTACTGGCGCTACGCGAAGCGCTGGGAGCGGCTCGGCTATCCGGCGTTCTTCGCGATGCTGACCGTCTATTTCCTGATGGTGGTGAAGCCGATGTGAGCGAGGCAACGGGGCTGGCAATACCGATTGCGCCTGAAGCCCTGTCGATTCCCGCGCGCTCGTGTATAACTTCGACGGGAGCGCGTCCGGGCCGTGTCGCGCGCCCCGCACACTTCGCATTCGACCTCACAAGGAGCCTGCATGCTGCACATCCTCGGCAAGATCCCGTCCATCAACGTCCGCAAGGTGCTGTGGCTGTGCACCGAACTCAACCTGCCGTTCGAACAGGAAGACTGGGGCGCGGGCTTTCGCACGACCAACGACCCGACCTACCTCGCGCTGAATCCGAACGGCCTGGTGCCGGTCATCAAGGACGACGACTTCGTGCTGTGGGAGTCGAACACGATCATCCGCTATCTCGCGAACCGCTATGGCGGCGACGCGCTCTATCCGGGCGAGCCGCAGGCGCGCGCGCGGGTCGATCAGTGGATCGACTGGCAGGGCACGGACCTGAACCGTTCGTGGGTCGGCGCGTTCCTCGGCCTCGTGCGCAAGTCGCCTGATCACCAGGACCCGGCGGCGATCGCGCAGTCGATCGCGGGCTGGACGAAGCACATGCAAATCCTGAACGCGCAACTCGAAGCGACCGGCGCGTTCGTGGCCGGCGACCGCTTCACGCTCGCCGACATTCCAATCGGCCTGTCGGTGAACCGCTGGTTCGGCACGCCGTTCGAGCATCCGGATTTCCCGGCGGTGCAGCGCTACATCGACCGTCTGGCGACACGCGAAGGCTTCAAGCAATACGCGGGCAGCGCGAACCCGTAACGCATCGCCTGTCGCGCGCGGCGGCGGCGTGGCGGCCTGAATGCCGCCGCCGCCCCGCGGCCATCACGAGCCGGAAGCCGGTACGGCCGCGAGTACGCGCGCGAGAAACGCCTCGTGATTCCACGCGGATTCCGGTCGCGACAGCCCGAGCCGCACGACCACCAGCTCGCGGCTCGGCACCACGCTCACGAACTGGCCTTCATGGCCGACCGCATGAAACGCGTCGGCGGGCAGCGGGCTCGCGTGCGGATCGCGATCGTTGAACGGCTCCGGCACCTTCACCCACAGATGCGCGCCGAATTCCTCGCGCGTCGACAGCGGCGTCGCGCGCGTCAGGTAGCGCACCCAGCCTTCCGGCAGCAACCGCTGCCCGTCCCACACCCCGTCCTGCCGCAGAAGCTCCCCGAAGCGCGCCCAGTCGCGCGCGCTCGCATACATGAACGACGCGCTGCCGAGCGTGCCGGCCGCATCGGGCTCGAACACCGCGCTGCGCATGCCGAGCGGCGCGAACAGCGCGCGGCGCGGAAACGCGAGGTAGTCGTCCTCGCTGCCGCCCATCGCGACACGCATCACGCGCGCGACGATCGCGCTCGTGCCGCTCGAGTAGTACCACTGCGTGCCGGGCTGCGCGGCGAGCGCCTTGGCCGACGCGAAGCGCGCGGTGTCCGGCTGCGTGAACAGCATCACGGCGACGTCGGACAGCGGGTCGTCGTAGTCCTCGTTGAATTGCAGGCCGCTCGTCATCCGCAGCAGCTCGTCGAGCGTGATCGCCGCGCGCGGATCGCCGCTGTCGCGCCATTCGGGCAGCAGCGCCGACGCCTCCGGCGACAGCTGGTGCCGCGCGACGAGCATGCCGGCCAGCGCGGCCGTCACGGTCTTCGTCATCGACCAGCCGGGCAGCGGCGTGTCGGCCGTGAAGCCGGGCGCATAGCGTTCGGCGATCACCTGGCCGCGCCACATCACGACGACCGCGCGGGTGCGCCGCGGCCGCGCCGGGTCGGGTTCGTCGAATGCGCGGTCGAGCGCGGTCTGCAGCTTGCGTGCGTCGATGCCGGCGGGCGGTGCGGGCAGGGCGACCGGCGCCGCTTGCGCGGGTGGCGGATCGGGGACGGGCGGCAGCGCGGCCGGCAGCACGCCGGGCGACGGCCCGAGCGCGAGCGTGCAGCCGAGCCCGGGCCGGAAGTCCGCCTCGCGCTGCGCGAAACCGGCGAAGGTCGCGACGGCGCGATGATGCTCGGGATCGATCGACGGGCGCACCAGCTTCAGCAGCGGATGCACGCCGGCCATGATGTCGACGTCGATCACCGACGCGGCCGGACGGCCCGACACGAACACGCCGGAACACAGCGCCTTCGCGGCATAGCCCGTCGCGATCGGGGCGAGCCGCGACAGCATGTAGCCGGTGTAGCCGACCGCGGCGACGAGCGCGACGGCGGCGCCGCGCAGGATCAGCGATTTGAAGGGGATCGTCATGCGCGAGCGTCCTCGGTGGCGTGCCGGCCGGCAACGATCCGGCAGTGTCGCAGGTTCGGGCGAGCGGTGGCAATCGCGGGGCGGGTGACGCCGGGCGGCGTCGATCAGGCGGCATGGTGCCCGGCGTGTGCGAATCGCATGTGTCGATCGCGCAGGTTCGAACGGGCCGCATGCGGCCCGTTCACGTGCTGCGTCATTGTGCGTTGTTGTTGTCCAGGCGCAGTGTCCAGACCGTCGCGGTGTTCGTGTTGTCGTCGACGGCCGCGAATTCCGGCTGGCCCTTGCTGCCGTGTCCGAACGCGAGTCCGAATGCCGCGCCCGGCACGGTATCGACCTGCATCTGCGCGACGAAGCGCCCGTCCACCGTGAATTCGACGATCTCGCTCGGTTGCAGCGGGTCGGGGTTGACCGCGTCGCCGTTCGCGGTCACGAGATGGCCGTTCGGCGCGAGCGCCAGTGCGAGCGGGCCGTGCAGGTGCGCCGCATCGAAGTAGATCATCCGTCCGACGCCGCCGTTGCGATTCGTCGTCGCGGCGTTCTGGATCGCGAACACCGCGTTGTCGCCGGTGGAGGCGACATACAGGACGTCGATGTTCGGGTCGTACGCGAGGCCGGTCGGGCCGACGACGAGCGCATTGGGATCGGTCCGGTTCACGTAGCCCGACGCGATGATCCGCGAGCTCGGCAGCATCCTGACGCCGTCGTTGCCGATCATCAGCTCGATCCGTGCGACCGTCCCGTTCAGTACGTTCGACACGAACGCGGTCACGCGCGGGCTGCGATCGATCACGGTCATGTCCCACGGCCCGTCGAGCAGCGTGCCGCTCGACAGTTGCGTGACGAGATTGCCTTGCGGACCGATGACGAGCAGCGAGCCGGGCGGGACCACGGTCTTGCCGTCCGGCGCGGGTACGTTGCCGACCAGCACGAAGCCGCTGCGCAGCACCGCGAGCGCGGTCGTCAGGCCGAGATTGCTGCCCTGGAAGAACGTCGCCGGCGTATTGCCGGGCGACAGCTTGACGACCGTCGTGCCGGTGCCTTGCGCGTTCGACGCCGCGTTGAAGTTGGACACGACGACGTCGCCTGGTTTCAGCGTGCTCCAGCTCGGCACGCCGCGCGGCACGAACGCGATGCCGTACGGATTGACGTCGCCGTTGGCGGGCACGGTCGACGCGGTGACCGACGAGACCGGCAGGATGACGTCGCCGCCGCCGGCCCACGCGAAAGCCGACGACAACGCGACCAGCCCGGCGCCGCAAGCCGCGCGGCATAGCGTGCGCGCCATCGTGCGACAGGCGTGCGCGAGGACCGGCGGCTGAACGGCAAACACGGGCGGGGCGGGCGAACGACAGGAGGGGAGAGGGTCCATGGCATGACTCCGGTTGATGAGCGCGAGCAGTCATCCCGGCTGCCGGCCTGCGCAGCCGACGGATGTCCGGCGCGGGTTCGCGGTCTTGCCGCGCGAACCCGCACTTGCAATAAACGGATGGTGACGGCCGAATATTCCATCCGGTGACGGGCGCTGCGTGCGAGCCGGCGCGCATTGTTCACCGTCACGGCGACACGGCCTGACAAGTTGAAATCCGACCCGCCGTCGGCCGATAATCGTCCGGCATCGTTCCTCGTCAAACCGCAATCGCAACAATCGGAAAACGCCATGTCCTACGACAACAACAACCCGTTCGCCCGGATCCTGCGCGGCGAACTGCCGTGCGTGAAGGTCGCCGAAGACGACGCGACCCTCGCGATCATGGATCTCATGCCGCAGGCCGACGGTCACGTGCTCGTGATCCCGAAAGAGCCGGCCGCGCAGATCTTCGAGCTGTCCGGCGACGCGGCCGCGGCCGGCATCCGCATGACGCAGCGCGTCGCGGCGGCCGTACGCGCGGCGCTCGGGCCGGACGGCGTGTTCATCGGCCAGTTCAACGGCGCGGCGGCGGGCCAGACGGTCCCGCACGTGCATTTCCACGTGATTCCGCGCTGGGAAGGCGTCGATTTGCGGATGCACGCGCGCGACATCGCCGACGCGGCCGCGCTCGAATCGGTCGCGCAGCGCATCCGCGCCCGTTTCGTGTAACGCGCATGCGGCTCGTGGTTCGGGCGGCGCCAGCGGGCGCGTGCCGTGACGCCGTTCGCACCTGTTTCAGCGGTCACACGACGTAACACGTGTAACGGCTCGCGAAACTCGCTCCGGCGGCCCCGGCGCTAGACTCCGCGCATTGCTTCATCGAGCGACAGGAAGGGCCGGTTGTCTCTTCCGTGCCGGCCGTCGCAGGCTGCGACGGCGTGGCTTTCGCGAGATGCAACGTGCCCTCTTCGCCGGGAATCGAGCCATGTACAAAGTTCTCATCACGTTTGCGCTGATCGGTGGCCTGTCCGGCTGCTACGTCGCGCCGCCTTACGGCTACTACGCGCCCGCGCCGGCCTACTACGGCTATGCGCCGGCCTACTACGCGCCGCCCGTCAGTGTCGGGATCGGCGGCAACTTCCGCATCCGCTGACCGCGCGGCGGGCGCGGGCATGCCCCGCACGCCGATCGACCCCGTCGTTCGGCGCGCCGCCGCCGCTTCTCGCAGGGACGACTCGCGCGCCGCATGACGGCGCGCGTGCGCATTGCCCGCCCGGGTTCCTATACTTCACAGGAAAGCCCACTCCGGCGAGGCAGCCATGGCCGTGACACGCAAGGTCGCAATCGTGGCGAGCGTTTCCACGCTCGTCTATCTCGGGCTCGCCGTGCTCGGCATCGGCGGGTTCGCCGCCTTCTTCTCGCATCCGCAACTGACCGTCATCGCCGTCGCGACGCTCGCGCTGGCCGTCGCGGCGTTGTTCACCGAAGGCAACCTGAGCGCCGGCGAGCGCGAGAACCGCGACAACCGCTGGGTGCTCGGGGCCTTCGCGGCCAGCGGGTTCCTGCTCGCCTACCTGCCCGCGCTGACCGACCGGCTCGACGTGTGGACCTTCGGCGGCGACACGGTGCGCTGGATCGGCGTCGTGCTGTATATCGCGGGCGGCGTGCTGCGCATCTGGCCCGTGTTCGTGCTCGGCAAGCGCTTCAGCGGGCTCGTCGCGATCCAGCCGGGCCACACGCTCGTGACGGACGGCATCTATCGCCGAATCCGCAACCCCAGTTATCTCGGCCTGCTCGTCAATGCGGCCGGCTGGGCGTTCGCGTTCCGCTCGGGCGTCGGGCTGCTGCTCGTCGCGCTGACGATGATCCCGCTGGTCGCCCGCATCCGTTCCGAGGAAGCGCTGCTGCGCGCGCAATTCGGTGCCGAGTACGATGCGTACTGCGCGCATACGTGGCGGCTGCTTCCGGGCGTGTACTGACCCTCGTTCGTCCCGGCCGGCTCGTGGCGCCCCCGATGTGTTGCCACGTGTGTCTGAACCCGCGCGACGGGCGCTTCCCGCACCGCCATCGAGCGCCGCCGCCCCTCGGTCGGAGCCCCGGCCGACGGGCTTTTCCGGCGGTTTCAGGCAAGCTTTTCCGATCCTCTTTCGGTAAACAACTTGTTACCAGAATGTCGACGGCAAGCAGGCTCGACCGGTGCTATTCTTCGCCGCAAGCTCAATGAAATGAATTGGTCCGGGATTCGGCACAATGCCGGCATCGACGTCGATCGATTCAGATCGTCGTATCGAGCGGACCTTCAATAACCAGATTGCGAACAAGGAAGAATACGGGAATGTGGAAGAAAATCGCCCCCGCTCTCGTCGTCGCCGTGCTGACCGGCGCGACCGCACTGCCGGCAATGGCCGGTGACTTGAACAACGCGCTTGGCGGCGCGCTCGGCGGGGTTGCCGGCGCAGCGGTCGGCGGCGCGGTCGGCGGCAGCACGGGCTCCGTGATCGGCGGCGCGATCGGCGGTGGCGCAGGTGGTGCCGTGACGTCGAACCGTCGCGAGCGCACCGGTGCGATCATCGGCGGCGCACTCGGCGGCGGCGCGGGTACCGCGGCCGGCAACGCGATGGGCGGCCGCACGGGCGGCCTGCTGGGCGCAGCCGCCGGCGGCGGCGCCGGCGCGGCGCTGGGCGGCAACCTGTCGCGCAACTCGTACGACCGCGGCGGCGACCACGGCGATCGCGGCTATCGTCACCGCAAGCATCGCCATCACCGCGACTGGGACTGATCGCCGCGGGCGCGGCACGGTGCGCGGCTTGCGCACCGGCGCGCCCGACGCGTCGGCACCCGATCCGACAGCCGGCCCGGCAGCTTCAGCCGGGCCGCCGTCACCGGCAAGACCGGCAGTCTTCACCGCCTTCAGCAGTCCATGCCCAGCCTCGTTCGACGGGTTGGCACCCTCTCTCCCGCTTGACTTTTCCCGCCTGTAGACGAAATCGCCAGTTGCATCGACATGCAGCCGGGCAGGTTCGGCTCACCCCGTTTCGATATCGCTGATCGACGCGTCGACCGATCATGGCCGCAACGGGTCGCGTGGTCCGCACGCAGCGCTCCGTCGCCGTGCGCTTGCCGGTCGTCGGGGGCGTCCTCCAGCGGCGTAACCGCGTGCGTCGCGACCTGGCCGAATGCGTGCGTTCGACGCGCGCGGCCCGCGTCACCGCACCGTTTCCGCGAGCCTGCACATTGCCCCCGGCGTCAGGATTTCCCTGATGCGCCGATCGTCCGCGACACGCGCTCACCGGCCGTCGCGGGTGCCGGCGGGTAGTGGGAAATCGAATGGATGTCATCGCAACATTTAATTGGTCGATCAGGATCGACTTCGCTATCGTCAACGCTGCCCGCGTACGGAATCGAACCGTGCCGTCCCCCGTGCCCCGCCGCATGACCCCGAGTGTCCGCGACCCGGCCGCCGGACCCGCAAGCATGGAGCGCCCCGCCCGCTGAACCGGGCGGACCCGTCGCGAAGCCTGGCCGACCGAACGAAGGCGCCCGCGCCTTCAAGCCACCCCGGCAACGATGTCCCGCCGCCGCATGCGTGCCCCACGCGCGTGCCGCGCCTGCCGTTGCGACCCGGGGCCGGACCAACCCATTGCCTGGATGCCTTATGTCTAAGACAACGTATTACGCGCCGCATGGCGGCCACCCGCCGCAGACCGATCTGCTGACCGATCGCGCGATGTTCACCGAGGCGTACGCGGTCATTCCGAAGGGCGTGATGCGCGACATCGTCACGAGCTGGCTGCCGTTCTGGACCCACACGCGCCTGTGGGTGATCGCACGTCCGCTGTCGGGTTTCGCCGAAACCTTCTCGCAGTACATCGTCGAAGTGAACCCGGGCGGCGGCAGCGACAAGCCCGAGCAGGACAAGAACGCCGAAGCCGTGCTGTTCGTCGTCGAGGGCGAGGCCGAGCTGACGCTGCAGGGCAAGCAGCACACGCTGAAGCCGGGCGGCTATGCCTTCATTCCGCCGGGCGCCGACTGGACGCTGCACAACGTCAGCGATGCCGCCGTGCGTTTCCACTGGATCCGCAAGCACTACCAGGTCGTCGACGGCATTCCGCTGCCGGAAGCGTTCGTGACCAACGAGCAGGACGTCGAGCCGATCCCGATGCCGGGCACCAACGGCGCATGGGTGACGACGCGCTTCGTCGACATGAGCGACATGCGGCACGACATGCACGTGAACATCGTGACGTTCGAGCCGGGCGGCGTGATTCCGTTCGCCGAGACGCACGTGATGGAGCACGGCCTGTACGTGCTCGAAGGCAAGGCCGTCTATCGCCTGAACCAGGATTGGGTCGAGGTGGAAGCGGGCGACTTCATGTGGCTGCGCGCGTTCTGTCCGCAGGCGTGCTATTCGGGCGGCCCCGGCCGCTTCCGTTACCTGCTGTACAAGGATGTGAACCGTCACATGAACCTGACGCTGAATCCCGCGCGCTAAAGCGTCGCGCGCGTCGGACACGACAACCCGCTGGTGCATGCCGGCGGGTTTTTTTCATCGGCGATGCGGATCGATGCGGCCGAAGTCGTGGCAGGGTGGCGGGCGTCGCGCGCTATGCATCGAGCGCGTTCGCGGCCAGCTTCGCGACCTGCAGCCGCGTATCGGCCGGCAGGTCGTCTTCCATCAGCCAGACCGCCGACAAGCCGGCCCACGCGAGAATCCACTGCAGCAGCCGGCGCCGGTCGAGCTGCGCGGCCTCGGTGACGAGCACGACGCGCCGCTCGAAGCGGGCGGGATCGACCGCGATGTCGTGCGCGGGATTGCAGAACAGGTTGGCGTAGTCGAATGCGCGCTCGCCGCGCAACCCCTTCGGGTCGATCGCGAGCCAGCCGCGATCGCCGAAATGCAGCAGGTTGCCGTGATGGATGTCGCCGTGCAGCACGACGGCGTCGACGGGCGGCACGGCGAGCAACCGACGGGCCGCCGCGCCCGAACGCCGCAACACGTCGTCGTCCGTGTCGTGCGACAGCAGCGCGTGGAACCAGTCGGGCAGAGGCACGACCGCGGGCGATGCCGGTGCGCGTTGCGCATGCAGCCGCGCGACCACGTTGCACGCGATCCGGATCGCATCGTCGTCGTGGCCCGCGGCGGACAGGGCGGTGAGCGTCGGCGTCGGCTGCGCGCGTTCGAGCAGCACCGCGTCGCTGTCGTGCAACCACACGCGCGCGGCGCCATCCCCGTTCCACCAGGTCATCAGCGCATTGCCGCGACGCTCTTCGTCGCAGGTCGCAACCTTCAGCATCGCGGGCCGCGCGTGCCAGACGACAGGCAGCACGCCGCCGCTCGCGGTCAGGATGGGGCCGCCGTCGGGAACGAGATCCCACAGGCGCAGGTATGTGTCGAACATGCAGACGATGGTACAGGCGAACCGGCTCACGCGCCGCGCGGTTCGACCGGCACGGCCGCCCGCGCATCCTTTCCTAAATAAAATTTAGCCAGCCAAACTTTGGCTAAAGAATGTTCCGGTATTCCGGCATCCCTTCGACAATGCGCGCCTTTCGTGACCGACGGGCGCCTGCTGCGCCCGTGGTCGCCGCATCGAAGAAGGAGCCCGCATGACCGACCACACCGCCCCCCCTCCGCCGCCATCGGCCCCGCCCCCCGCATCGCCGCGCCGCCGTGCATGGCGCATGCTCGCGGGCGCGCTGCTCGGCCTGACGCTCGCGTGCGCGGGCATCGGCGCATGGACGATCCACCGCATCTGGACGCAACTGCCGTCCGTCGAACATCTGGCCGCCTACCGTCCCGCGCTGCCGTTGCGGATTTTCTCGCGCGACGGCGACCTGTTGGCCGAGTACGGCATCGAGCGCCGCGAGTTCGTGCCGCTCGAGCGCATTCCGCCGCTGATGCGCCACGCGCTGCTCGCGGCCGAGGACGCGAAGTTCTACCAGCACGGCGCGATCGACGTCGCCGGCCTCGCGCGCGCGACGTTCGCGAACGTCGTGACCGGGCAGCCGGGGCAGGGCGGCAGCACGATCACGATGCAGGTCGCGCGCAACTTCTACCTGACGCGCGACAAGGTGCTGAGCCGCAAGCTTGCCGAGATCCTGATGGCCGTCAAGCTCGAGCGCGAATACGGCAAGGACAAGCTGCTCGAGCTGTACATGAACCAGATCTATCTCGGCGAGCGCGCGTACGGTTTCGCGGCCGCCGCGAACGTGTATTTCGGCAAGCCGCTCGATGCGCTGAGCGCGGGCGAAGCGGCCGTGCTCGCCGGGCTGCCGAAGGCGCCGTCCGCGTTCAACCCGGTCGTCAATCCGGCGCGCGCGACCGTGCGGCGCAACTACGTGCTCGGCCGCATGCATGCGCTCGGCGAGCTCGACGATGCGACCTATCGCGCGGCGGTCGACGCGCCGATCGCGCTGGCGACCACGCCGCCGCCCGGCATCGTCGCGGCGCCGTACGTCGCGGAGCGCGCGCGCCGGATGATGGTCGAGCGCTTTCACGACGATGCCTATACGCTCGGCCTCGACGTGACCACGACGGTCTCGATGCGCGACCAGCGCGCGGCCGAAGCCGCACTCGCGCGTACGCTGCGCCGCCAGCCCGGAAAGCGCGATGCGCGCAACGGGCTCGAAGGCGCGCTCGTGTCGCTGGATGCGGCGACGGGGGACATGCTCGCGCTCGTCGGCGGCGCGGATTTCAACCGCAACGTGTTCGACCATGCATTGCAGGCGTATCGCCAGCCGGGTTCGAGCTTCAAGCCGTTCGTCTATTCGGCCGCGCTGGAGAAGGGCTACTTCCCGGGGGTGCTGGTCGACGATACGCAGCGCACGCTGACGCATGCGGAAACCGGCGCGCGGCCGTGGCGTCCGCGCAATTTCGGCAACCGCTACGAGGGCTTCATCCCGGTGCGGCGCGGGCTCGTGCGCTCGAAGAACCTCGTCGCGGTCAACCTGATGCAGGCGGCCGACGCGCGCTACGTGCAGCAGCACGCGGTGGGCTTCGGTTTCGACGCGCAGCGCAATCCGGCGTCGCTGCCGCTCGCGCTCGGCGCAGGTTCGGTGACGCCGCTCGAGCTCGCGAGCGCATACGGCGTGTTCGCGAACGGCGGGAGGCGGATGGTGCCGCGGCTGATCCTGTCGGTGAAGCAGCGTCACGGCGGCGCGCTGTACGACGCGTCGGCGCCGGACGGCACGCGCGTCGTATCGGCACGCAACGCGTTCGTGATGGACAGCATGCTGCGCGACGTCGTGCGGGCCGGCACCGCGCGCGGCGCGCTGGCGCTGCGTCGCGACGACGCGGCCGGCAAGACCGGCACGTCGAACGGCTCGAAGGACGTGTGGTTCGCCGGCTATTCGTCGGGCATCGTCGCGGTCGCGTGGCTCGGCTACGACACGCCGCGCCCGATGGGACGCGCGACCGGCGCGACGCTCGCGTTGCCGGTCTGGCTCGACTACATGAAGACGGCCGTCGACGGACGCACGCCGGTCGATGCGACGCCGCCGCAGGACGTCGCGCTCGTCGACGGCGATTTCGTGTACGCCGAGTACACGCACGGCGCGTGCACCGCCGACATGCCGCCGTTCGTCCGCAGCCGTTTTGCCTGTGGCGGTGCGCCCGTGTCCGATGCGCCGGACGAGCACGGCAAGCCCGACGAGCCGATGCCCGCGGCCGTCGATGCGGCCGAGCGCGAACGCGTGCTCGACCTGTTCCGTACGGAAGACTGAGGCGCGCGATGCATACGCTTTATCTGATTGCGATCGTCGCGGAAGCGATGTCGGGTGCGCTGATGGGCATGCGGCGCGGGATGGACCGTTTCGGGCTCGCGCTCGTCGGCGCGGTGACCGCGCTCGGCGGCGGCACCGTGCGCGACGTGTTGCTCGGACACTATCCGCTCGGCTGGATCGCGCATCCCGAGTACCTCGTGATCACGCTCGCCGCGGCGACGGTCGCGTCGTGGGCCGCACGGCACGTCGCGCGGATGAAGACGCTGTTCGTCACCGTCGACGCGATCGGCCTCGCGGCGTTCACGATCATCGGCTGCGACATCGGCGCGTCGACGGGCACCGCGCCGATCATCGTCGTGCTGGCCGGCGCGATCACCGGCGTGTGCGGCGGGATGCTGCGCGACCTGCTGTGCAACGAGATGCCGCTGATTCTGCGCGAGGAACTGTACGCGAGCGTCGCGTTCTTCACGGGCACGCTGTACGTCGGGCTCCAGCATCTCGGCATCGACGCCGGGTTCGCGACGGTGGTCGCGCTGGCGGCGGGCTTCACGACGCGGATGCTGGCCGTGCGGCTCGGGTGGAAGATGCGGACGTTCGGTGTCGCGGACGTCGAGCATTGAGCGAGGTTGCCGCGCGGATGCGACGATGCGCGTGTTCTACGCCGGCACCATGACCGGCGGCGCCCCGTCGCCCGTTTCCACCATCTTCACCGCGAACCCGTAGCACCGCGCGATATGGGCGGGGGTCATCACGTCGCGCGGCGCGCCGTGCGCGACGATCGTGCCGTCCGCGAGCAGCGCGATCGTATCCGCGTGCCGCGCGGCGAGGTTCGGGTCGTGGACGATCGCGAGCACGCCGAGCCGCCACTCGCGCGCGACCGTGCGCACGGTATCGAGCAGCCGGTGCTGATGCGCGAGATCGAGCGCGGCGGTCGGCTCGTCGAGCAGCAGGTAGCGCGGGCCCGCTTCCGGCGCGTCGTCGTCCGGCCACAGCTGCGCGAGCACGCGCGCGAACTGCACGCGTGCGAGCTCGCCGCCCGACAGCGTCGTCACGTCGCGGCCGACGAGCGTGTCGGCGCCCGCGCGTTCGAGCGCCTGCCAGGCAATGTCGCGATCGCGGTGTGCGATCGAGTGCCGCGCGCCGCCGCGCCGTGCATGCGGATAGCGGCCGAGCAGCACGATTTCGTCGACGCTGAACGGAAACGCCGGCTGCGCGGCCTGCGGCAGCACGGCGCGCAGGCACGCGAGCCGCGGCGCGTCGATGCGCGCGAGCGGTTCGCCGTTCAGCGTGATGTCGCCGGTCACGCGCACGCCGTTCGGCGCGGCGCTGCCGGTCAGTTCGCCCGCGAAGGTTTTCAGCAGCGTGCTCTTGCCCGCGCCGTTGCGGCCGAGCAGCGCGGTCACGCGGCCGGGTTCGATCGACAGCGACAGGTTGTGCAGAACGGCGTGGTGCCGGCGGGCGACGTCGAGATGATGGGCGGTCAGCATGATGAGGGCGTGAAGGGTCAGCCGCCGAGCGCGCCGCGGCTCTTCCACAGCAGCGCGAGAAAGAACGGTGCGCCGAGCAGCGCGGTGAGCACGCCGAGCGGAATCTCGGCGGGCGCGGCGACGGTGCGCGCGGCGAGATCGGCGGCGAGCGTCAGCAGCGCACCGAGCAAGGCGGCGCCGGGCAGCACGACGCGCTGGTCGGGGCCGCATGCGAGGCGTACGCAGTGCGGCGCGACGAGGCCGATGAAACCGACGATGCCCGCACACGACACGAGCGCGCCGACCGCGAGCGCGACCGCGACGAGCACGCGCCGCTTGAGCCGCTGCACGGGCACGCCGAGATGCAGCGCCTCGGTCTCGCCGAGCTGCAATGCGTTCAGCGCGTCGCGGTCGCGCGCGAGCAGCACGCAGCCGATCGCGACGCACGGCGCGACGGCCGCCAGCGCCGACCATTGCGCGCCGCCGAGGCTGCCGAGGCTCCAGAACGTCAGCGAGCGCAACTGCGCGTCGTCGGCGACGAACGTGAGCAGCCCGATCGCCGCGCCGACCAGCGCGTTGATCGCGATGCCGGCGAGCAGCAGCAGCGGCAGCGCGAGCCGGCCGCGCGACGCGGCGAGCCGGTAGACCAGCGCCGCGACCGCGAGCGCGCCCGCGAACGCGGCGACGGGCAGCACGGCTGCGCTCGCGTGCGCGGCGAACAGCGCGGGGCCGAGCACGATCGTCGTCGTTGCGCCGAGCGCCGCGCCGCTCGACACGCCGACGAGCCCCGGGTCGGCGAGCGGATTGCGGAACAGCGCCTGCATCGCGGCGCCGGCCGCGCCGAAGCCGCCGCCGACCAGCAGCGCGAGCACGACGCGCGGCGCGCGGATGTCGAACAGCACCGCACGCGCCTGTTGCGCGGCCGGGGCGCCGCTCAGCGCGGCCCAGGCCTCCGCGAACGGAATGCGGTAAGCGCCCACGCACAGCGCGACGACGGACATGGCGCACACGAGGACGGCAAGCGCGGCCAGCGCGAACGGTGCGGCGCGGCGCGATGTGCCGACGCGCGCGGCGCCCGCACGCGCTACGTGCGACGGCGCGGGGAAAGGCGAAGCATGAGCGGGCATCGTGACGATCCGGAATCAGGCGAGCGCATCCGACAGGCGTCGGTGCAGGGTCGTGACGGCGAGCGGCAGGCGCGGGCCGAAGCCGAGCAGGAACAGCGCATCGAGCGACACGACGCGCCGCGCGCGGCCGGCCGGCGTCGCGCCGAAGCCGGGCGCGGCGAGCAGCGCGGCGCGGCCGCCGACCGCCGCGAGCCCTTCGTCGGAGATCAGCACGATGTCGGGGGCGGCGGCGGCCAGCGCCTCGGTCGTCAGCGGCTTGTAGTGATCGAAGCCCTGCATCGCATTGCGCGCGCCCGCATAGCGGATCATCGCGTCGGCGGCCGTGCGCTGGCCGGCGACGAGCGCCTGGTTGCCGGTATGGTTCAGCACGAACAGCACGCGTGGCGGTTGCGCGCCGCCGGGCACGCGCGCGGCGACCGCGTCGCGCGCGGCCTGCCAGTCGCGATCGAAGCGCTGCAGCAGTGCGGTGCCCGCGTCGCGCACGTCGAGCGCCTGCGCGACGCCGGTGATCTTCGCGCGCACCGAATCGACGTCATGCCGCTCGTCGAACGTCGTGACCGCGACGCCCGCGCTTCTCACCTGCGCGATCGCGGCGGGCGGGCCGGCTTCCGCCGACGCGAGCACGAGATCGGGGCGCAGCGACAGCAGCCCCTCGGCCGACAGCGCGCGCTGGTAGCCGACCTTCGGCAGGCGCTTCGCGGCGTCCGGGTACGTGCAGGTCGTGTCGGTGCCGACGAGCCGGAAACCGTGGAAACCGCGCGCGTCGGCGCCGCCGAGCGCGAACGCGGTTTCCGCGAGCGCGCCGCCGATCACGACGACGCGTTTCCGCGCGGCCTGGGAGGTTTGCGGGAACGCCCGGCCGGGCAGCGCGCCCGCGAGCGCACCGGCGACCGCGCTCGCGAGCACGACGCGGCGCCGCGGCAGGAACGATCGCGCGCTCACCGCGCGTCTCCGCGTGCCGCCGACGGCAGTGTCGCGACGAGTGCGCGCCAGTCGTCGCGTTCGACCTGGCCCGGCTTGCGCTCGCCGAACAGCAGCGCGACGTGGTCGCCCTGCCGGTCGAAGAGTTCGAGCGACGTGACGATGCCGTCGCTCGTCGGCTTCTTCACGACCCACGCGGTGGCGATCAGGTCCTCGCGCACGTGCAGGTTGAAGCCCGGGTCGAGCACGTTGATCCACGCGCCGACCTCGCGCACGTTCGCGACCGGGCCCGTGTGGATCTGGATCATCCCCGCATTGCCGACGAATACCATGATCGGCTGGCCGCTCCGCGCGGCCTGTTCGAGCACGTGACGCAATGCGCGCGCGGCTTCGACCGGATACGCGTATCGCGGATCGGCGAGGCGCAGCGCCTGCATGCGGCTCACGCCGAAGCGCTGCGTGATGCCGAAGAACTGGTGCGTGTCGGTCATCGCATCCCATGCGGCGCGAAAGCCCGCGACGTCGATCTCGGTGTCGGCCCGCTCGGGCGTTTTCGGCGCGGCGGGCACGACGTCGAGCCCCGGCTCCTGCGACGCCGCGCGCCAGCGTTCGACGAACGCGTCGTACGCCGCGTGATCGCTGTGCGCGCGCAGGTAGACCTTGTGGATCGCATGACCTTGCGCGTCGAAGAACTGCAGGCTCTTCAGCGGACCGTGCGCGGTCTCGTCGCGCACCGCGAACGCGGATGCCCAGTGACGGTAGAAGATGCGCAGGTCGATGTCGCCGAGCGCGAGGCCGACCGGGCCGTCGTGGCTCATCTGCGCATATTCGCCGTCCTTCTCGTGGACGGCCGTGTCGTTGCGCGTGAGCGCCATCACGCGGCCGAGGCGCGGCATTTCCTCGAACATCGCCGGAAAGCGCGCGTCGAGCCGCACCACGTGCTCGCCGACGAACGCGGCGAGCGCCTCGCCTTCGCTGACGCCGAGTGCCTGCGCGACGTCGCGGTTGCGCAGCTGGCGCTCGGCCTTGAGCTTGACGAACGCGTCGCGCAGCGCGGCGGATGCGCGGGCCGGCGTGGCCGGCTGACCGGGAAGGGCGGAATGCATCATGTCGGACTCCTTCAAGTAACGGTTGGGTAGGAACGCGCGACCGCGCGCATCAGAAATCCACCTTCATGCTGACGGCGACGGTGCGTCCGGACGACGTATACGCGTCGAGCACCTGCGAATCGGCCGCGATGCCGCGCACGTCCGACCAGTTCCAGTATTTGCGGTCGAACAGGTTGCGGATGCCGATCGTCGCGCTCACGTGCTTGTTGAAGCGGTAGCCGCCGCGCAGGTCGACGACGAACGACGACGGCGGCGCGAAGCACGCCTTGTTCGAGCAGTCGGACTTGTCGATGTCCTTGTCGCGTTTCGCGGCCTGGAACAGCAGGTCGGTCTGCACGAACCAGCGTTCGCCAGGTTCGTAGCGCACGCCGAACACCGCCGAGAACGGATTGACCGTGTTCAGCGGCTGGCTCGCCGCGCCGTCGTTCTGCGTCGAGCCACGGGTGAACGCCATCGCCGTCTTCAGCGTGATGCCGTTCGGCATGATCCATTCGGCGCGGCCTTCGAGGCCGTGGATGCGCGCGTCGGCGAAGTTCACGTACTGGAACACGAACGGGTCGGCCGGGCGGCCGCTGCCCGCGATCGTCGTGCGCGAGATGAAGTTGCGGTAGCGGCCGGTGAACGCGGCCGCGCTGTAGCGCACGACGCCGTAGCCGGTGCCGGCCTTGCCGCGCAGGCCCGCTTCGAACGTGTCGCTGGTCTCGGGCTTCAGGTTCGGATTGCCGATCGACGTGTAGCCGTACACCGGGTTCGAGAAGCTGCTGTTCACCTGGTCGGGCGTCGGTGCGCGGAAGCCGTGCGCGTACTGCGCATACGGAATCAGCGCGGGCGTGATCTCGTAGAGCACCGCGACGCGCGGCGACACTTCGTTCGCGCTCGTCGACACCGCGGTGCCGGTGAACAGCGGATCGTTCTGCGTCGGGCTCAGCCGGTACGTATCGAAGCGCAGCCCCGGCGTGACGAGCAGGCGGCCATAGCCGATCTGGTCCTGCACGAACGCGCCGAACAGCGTGTAGTCGGTATCGGGAAACGCCTTGTTCGGGAATGCTTCGCCGACGCCCGGCACCGTGCCGTCGCGCAGGTTCGTCACGCGCGACAGGCTGCCGTCGACGCCGTAAAGCAGCTTGTGCGCGAGCGGGCCGGTCGAGAAGCCGCTTTCGGCGAACGCGGAGCCGCCGAACGTGCGCTCCTGGTACTGGTTGTCGCGGGAGCGCGAAGGCTGCGTGCCGCGCGTCTCGAATGCGGTCTGGTCCTGCTTCGCGTCCTGGTAATAGAACTGCACGTGCGCGGTCTGGAACCACCGGAACGCATCGTCGCGGAAGTCGTAGTCGACGCTGAAGCGGTTGCGCTCGAGCCGGTCGTGGGTCGTGAGGCCGAGCGTGGCCGGCCGGTTGATCGCGGACAGCACGTCGGTGCTCACGCGGCGCTGCACGGTTTCGGCGGTGAACTTGATCGTGTCGCGCGCGGTGGGCGTCAGCACGAGCTTGCCGAGCAGCGATTCTGAATAGACATCCTGAGGGTTCGACGTCGTGCGCAGCGTGCTTGCCGAATTGTTGCTGCCGCGCGTGTCGACCTCGTGGCCGCGCCGGCCGTCGGCGATGATCATCCCCTGCACGCGGTCGTTGCCGCCCGCGGCCGACACCGTCGCGCCGATGCTGCGGTCGGCCGAGTCGTAGCTCGGCCGGAACGAGAAGTACCGGGGCTTGCCGTAGATCGACAGCAGGTCGCGCGGATCCTTCGTGATGAAGTTCACCGCGCCGGTCAGCCCGTCGCTGCCGTACAGCGCCGACGCCGGCCCGCGCAGGATCTCGATGCGCTTGAGCGTGTCGAGATCCGCGTAGTCGCCGCGACCGGCTTCGAGCGGCCCGAAGGAGAACGCGTTCGGCAGGCGGATGCCGTCTTCCATCAGCAGCACGCGATTGCCCTCGAGGCCGCGGATGTTGATGCTCGAATCGCCGTCGCGGCCGCCGCCGAGCGCGGCGCTGCCGGGGCGGTATGCGGTGCGGCGCACCGTGACGCCCGGCTCGTAGCGCAGCGCGTCCTTGATGTTGGCGGCCTGCTGTTCCTCGAGATCGTCGTCGGTGATCACCGACACGGACGCGGCCGTGCGGCTCGCGGCGGTGGCGGTACGGGTGGCCGTGACGGTGACGGGGTCGAGCAGTGCCGCATCGCCGCGGGTGGACGCGGCGGCGGTGGTCAGGACGGCAGGTGGCGGGTTGGCGCCTTGCGGCGACGAATCGGCGTGGGCCGGGGCGGCGGACAGGCCGAACGCGCCGAACAGCGCGGCACAGATCGGCCGCCGCGCCAGCGGATAGCAATGCACAGGTGGTCTCCCATTGACGATAACTAGCCCGAAGGCTGGCTGGGTGACGCGTTCACCTGGCTGGCCCGTTCGCGCGCGACACGCGGCGAACGGCGAATTGAAAGGCAACTGATAACTTCACCAGTGTAAATGAGAATTATTATCAATACAAGGACGGAAACGGCGCATGCCGGCGCGCGCCGTCGGCGCGGATCGGGCGAGCCGCGCGGGGATAAATTCGGGAGAAGCGGGCCGGTTCGGGCCCGCTATTGGCGTGAGCAGAGGCCCTAGGCCAGCGATTCGATGCGGATCAGCAGGTTGCGTGCATGCGCGATGAACGCGTCATGCGTCGCGCGATCGCCGTGGCCTTCGAAGCCGGCCTGTTCGGCGAACGCGAGCTGTTCGGCGTAGAGGTCGACGAGCGCGCTGCGGGCGTCGGGAGGAAGCGACCGGATCATCGAGACGAGCAGCAGTTCCTGCGCGCGCAGCATGCCGGACAGCGATTGGGGGTTCATGCCGACCTCCTCGAACGACGCGGCGTCGTGCCGCTCATTCAATAGTAGGTGGTCGGCGCACGCAGCGGAAATCAGCCGGCGGCCGTTGCCGTCCGTGCATCGCGCACGACCTGCGCGACGCGCTCGACGAACTCGGCGTCGACGCTCGACAGCGCTTCGCGCTTGCCGTCGGGCATCTCGACCATCAGCCGGTACGTGATGTCCTGCGTGGTCCAGGCGAGATAGCCGACGACGGCGAGCATCACGCCGACGACCAGCGCGGCGCTCGATGCGCCGATGCCGCCGCCGATGGCGGTGACCACGCCGATCAGCGAGATCAGCCACGGCACGAGGCGATTCTTCGGGATCTTGACGACGTCGACGTTGCGGATGTCACGCAGCGGGAAGACCTGCCCGGCGGCCGACAGGCCGTTGCGCGTGATCATCACGCCGCGTTCGTTGAATGCGTTTTCCATCGTATGGTGCGTGGACGAAAACGCGCAGCGTAGCAGACTTCGTTGCCGCGTCAAACGAGACCGAGTGCCGCACGACGCGTGCGGGCCGGCCGCGATGCGGGCAGCGACGGGTAACGAGGGGAAATCAGAACTGCAGCCGGCCGTCGCCGTACAGGCGGCCGGGCACGTGCGACGCGACGACTTCGGCGATCTCTTCGTCGGTCGATTCGGCCGGCACGATCTGGCGCCGCGCGGGCGCGTCGAGATGCATCGTCCATTCGACGAGCCGGTACGGGCGGCCCCACGGACGCTGCATTTCCACCGACACGCGGCAGCTCTGGACCGGCAGCGAGTGCCGGCGCGTCAGAATCGCGTGCAGATGGTTGAAAACGGTATCTTCGATCATCTTGGCCTCCGATCCTGTCTTGTGGGCAGTTGTTGGTGGTGCCGTAGTGGGTCTAAAAAAAAAGCCGCCGATGCTCAGGCGGCCAACAGGGGGGGTGAGAGCATCCTCTCAGCCCAGAATTAAGCGAAACTTAAAAGCCCATAAAAAAGCGCCCCGCATGGAGCGGGGCGCTTCTTGCCGTCGTCATCCGCAAGATGAGCGGATAGTTAAGCGGATGCTTTAGAACTTGTGACGGATACCGACGCGAGCGGCGATCTGGTTCGTCGAACCGTTGCCCGACGTGCTGAAGTAGCTCGTGCTCGAACCGATCTGCGCCTGCACGTTGTTGCCCGACGCCTTCTGCCCAATGACCAGGCCGTACACGTCCGTACGCTTGCTGAGTGCGTAGTCGAGGCCGATATTGCCCTGGTTCCAGTGTGCCGAGTTGCCGCTTTGCGTGGCGTTCGTGTACGTATAGCCGACTGCTGCCGACAGGGCCGGCGTGATCGCATACTTCACGCCTGCTTCATATGCGTTGTAGAACGTGCCCGATGCGCCAGCCGCGATCGGCGTGAACTGCGTACGCGTCCAGAGCAGCCATGCCGTTGCCGGGCCGAAGATGTAGCGGCCGCCGACGCCGTACGTGCGCAGGTCGCGGATGTTCGTCAGCGCGATGTTCGCGATCGACGTCGAGAATGCCGGCGTCGACTGGCTCGGGAAGCGGATGTCCGTGTAAGCGGCGCCGAGGGCGAACGGGCCGTTCGCGTAGTTCAGGCCGAAGCTGTATGCACGCGACGAACCGGCCGTCGTCGTGGTGCCCGTCGTCGTCGACGGTGCGCCGGCGAAGTCGGTCGAGTTCGAGAAGCCGTACAACGCGCCGAACGTGAAGCCGGCGTAGTTCGCGCTCTGGAACTTCACCGAGTTGTTGATGCGGCTCGACGTGAGCTGGTCGATGTCGTTCACGTGGTACGCGTAGTTACCCGCGACCGTGTTGCCGCCGGTCGAGTAGTTCGAGCCGAGGATGTCGGTCGAGAACGAGTACTGGCGGCCGAACGTGACCGTGCCGTATTGCGACTGGCTCAGGCCGACGTAGGCTTGACGGCCGAAGATCGCGCCGCCCTGGCCGATCGTGCCGTTGCCGCTGTTGAAGCCGTTTTCGAGCACGAAGATCGCCTTCAGGCCGCCACCGAGGTCTTCGGTGCCGCGCAGGCCCCAACGGCTGCCCTGGGCCACGCCGTCGTCGTACTTGAACAGCTTGCCGCTGCCGCCGTTCGCGGTCTTGCTGTGGTTCACGTAGCTGATACCGGCATCGATGACACCGTACAGGGTCACGCTGCTTTGTGCGTGCGCCGCGCCGGTCGTTGCTGCGAGGACGGCGATGGTCAACAGTTTCTTGTTCAAAGGATTCTCCGAGCGAATAAATGGCGTGTCCAGTTGCGGTTCCGGCGCTCTCTATGGGCGCTTTCACGGACCGGTCGCAACTTTATCGGCGGGCCACGTAATGAATGTGACAGCCTTTGTCATATGACGATTCTGTGGTGCCGATGCGACACTGGATTCTGCCCGGTTGTACAGCCGGGAGTTATACCGATTCCGCCTGAGATTCGATCGAGATCAGGAATATGCACATGAAATAAGCTTGGTTGGTGCCGTTCCGGCCCCGTGCCACGATGCGCGCTTCAACAACGACACGGGACAAGAGGACACCATGCGACGTTCGATCCTGACCGGCCTCGGCGCGCTTGCCGCGGCGCTGGCTTTTGCCGCGCCCGGCGCGCACGCCGACCCGCAGACGCTGAAGATCGGCACGATGAGCGGCCCCGACGCGCAGATCTGGACCGAGGTGACGAAGGTCGCCGCTCGCGAAGGGCTCGCGATCAAGGTCATCGAATTCAACGACTACGTGCAGCCGAACGCCGCGCTCGATTCGGGCGACCTCGATGCGAACGGCTTCCAGCACCAGCCGTTCCTCGACAGCCAGATCAAGCAGCGCGGCTACCGGATCGTCAACGTCGGGCTGACCTACACTGCGCCGATGGGCTTCTATTCGAACAAGCTCAAGTCGCTGAAGGACCTGCCGGCCGGCGCGAAGGTCGGGATCCAGAACGATCCGTCGAACGGCAACCGCGCGCTGCTGCTGCTGCAGAAATACGGGGTGATCAAGCTGAAGGCGGGGGCCGGCACGAACGGCGTCAATGCGACGCCGCTCGACGTCGCCGAGAATCCGAAGAAGATCAGGATCGTCGAACTCGACGCCGCGCAACTGCCGCGCGCGCTGCCCGACCTCGATGCCGCGTCGATCAACACCGACTACGCGGTGAAGGCCGGGCTCACGCCGGTGAAGGATGCGATCGCGATCGAGGACCTGCGCGGGCCGTACGCGAACCTGATCGCGGTGCGCGCGCAGGACAAGGACAAGCCGTGGGTGAAGAAGCTCGTCGCGGCCTATGAATCGGCCGACGTGCGCAAGTTCATCGACCAGAAGTTCGGCGGCGCGATCGTGCCGGCGTTCTGAACGCCAGGCGTTGCCCGGCCGCGTCGCCGGGCATGCCGCCGCGGAAAAGCAAATCGCCCGCGCAAGCGGGCGATTTCGTTGGTGCGCGTCGTGCGGCGCGCGGGCCGGCCGTTCAGGCGGCCCGAGCGGCCCCAAGCGGCCCCAAGCGGCCCCAAGCGGCCCAAGCGGCCCAAGCGGCCCAAGCGGCCCAAGCGGGCCCAAGCGGGCCCAAGCGGCTCAGGCCGACAGCAGCGACCCGGTGCGGATCGGCGTCGCGCCGGCGATCCGCGCGACTTCCATCCCGGCGGTCGCGAAGCGCACGATCTGGCGCGCGTACAGCACGCCCGACACGCTGCTCTTCAGCGTGATCACGCGATCGGTCAGCGGATCGACGATGTCGGCCACGTCCTGGCCGGCCTCGATCCACGCGCCGACCGGCGTGCGGAACACGATCACGCCCGACACCGGCGCGACGAGCGGATCGGTGCCCGCGAGCGGCGTGGCCGGATGCGCGAGCGGCGGCAGCGGCGCGGGCGTGCCGTCGATGACGCCGCGCTCGGTCAGGTATTCGACGATCGCCTGCGAATCCTTCTCTGCCAGTTCGTACGACACGTCGCGCTCGCTGCGCAGTTCGACCGTGACGGAAATCGCGCCGTTCGGGATCGGGAAGCGATCGCCGAACCGGTTGCGCAGATCCGACCAGCAGAAGCTGTGGATCTCGTCGAACGGGTTGCCGACCGAATTCAGCGCGAGCAGCGACGCCTGCGCATCCAGATAGCGCGACAGCGGCTCGACGTCTTCCCACAGATCGGGGTTCGTATACAGGTGCATCACCGCGTCGCTGTCGCAATGCAGGTCGAGCACGATGTCGGCGTCGAACGAGAGCTTCTGCAGCGCCAGGCGCTGCGATTCGAGCTCGGTGCGCGGCTTCTGTTCGTCGAGCGCCTCGCGCATCGCGGCGCGTACCGCGGCGAGGTTGCGCTGCGCGTCGTTCGTCAGGTGGCCTTCGATGCGCGGCAGCACGAGCGCCGCGAGATCGTAGAAATTGCGGTTGAAGTTCTGCATCGAGCCGAGCTCGAAGCGGCCGAGGTGATCGCCGAACACGTGTTGCGACAGGCCGATCGGGTTCGGCACGGGGACGATGACCACTTCGCCGCGCAGCTTGCCGGCCGTCTCGAGCGCGGCGATCTTGCGGCGCAGCAGCGCGGCGACCAGCATGCCGGGCAGTTCGTCCGCGTGCAGCGACGACTGGATGTAGACCTTCTTGCCGCCGCGCGGGCCGTAGTGGAAGCTCGTGATCTGGCGTTCGGTGCCGACGGCGGGGGAAATCAGCGGATGGGTCTGCGTTTGCATGATGAGGGGAGGGCGGCGCAGCCGCGAGTGATCCGGTATGCGTGGAAGATCGATTGTACGTTGCCTTCCGCGAACCTATCAAACCGCGCCCCGGGTGCGTCGTTTTCCTTTATGAATCATCGGGTTGGCGCGTAAAAAATAACGTTGCCGCGGCCCTTCGTTCATGCGTTTCCCGCGGCTTTCGGTCGCGCGCGAGCAAAAAAAACGGGCTCCTTGCGGAGCCCGTCTGCGCGGTTGCGAAGCGCGCGTTGCGCGGTGTTACTTGCCGTACACGTCGAAATCGAAGTACTTCTTCGCGATCTTGTCGTACGTGCCGTCCTTGCGCATGCCGGCGATCGCGCCGTCGATCTTTGCCTTCAGGTCGGCGTCTTCCTTGCGCAGGCCGATGCCGGCGCCGTTGCCGAGCGTCTTCGGATCGTCGATGTCCTTGCCGGCGAAATCGAAGTTCGCGCCGCGCGGCGTCTTCAGGAAGCCGATTTCAGCCTGCACCGCGTCCTGCAGCGCGCCGTCCAGACGGCCCGAGATCAGGTCGGCGTAGACCTGGTCCTGGTTCTGGTAAGGCACGACGTTCACGCCCTTCGCGGCCCAGTACGTCTTCGCATAGGTTTCCTGGATCGTGCCCTGCTCGACGCCGACCGACTTGCCCTTCAGCGATTCGGCCGTCGGCATCAGGCCGGTGCCCTTCTTCGTGACGAGGCGCGTCGGCGTGTTGAACAGCTTCGACGAGAACGCGATCTGTTCCTGGCGCGCCGGCGTCATCGACATCGACGACAGCACGCCGTCGAACTTGCGTGCCTTCAGTGCGGGGATCATCCCGTCGAAGTCGTTTTCGATCCACACGCACTTCGCGTTCATGCGGCGGCAGATCTCGTTGCCGAGATCGACGTCGAAGCCGACCACCTTGCCGCTCGCATCTTTCGATTCGAAAGGCGGGTAGCTTGCGTCGACGCCGAAGCGCACGGTCGTCCAGTCCTTCGCGTATGCAGTGCCGGCCGATACGGCGAGCAGGGCCACGGTCACAGCCGCAAGAATCTTTTTCACTCGGTGACTCCTCGTTTTGTTCGATGGGTGCGCGGTTGTGCCGCGCCGTAAGCCTTCGGTCCGGCGCGGCTTCGCGTCGGACTGTCCGTTTCGCTGCCCGATGCGGACGCGCGACGTGCGCAAGATTATCAAGACAAAATACCGGCAGGGCGCCTAGGACAAGCCCCGATACCGGACCCGACGGCCGCGCGTGCGGTGTGCGACCGTTTCAGACGAAGGAACGATTCAACCGAGCGTTTCGTTGACCGCGCGCTGCAGGCACGTGACGAATTGCGTCACGGCCGGCGTCGGCAGCAGGTCGCGGCGCGCGATGATCGACAGGTCGAAGCGCGGCATGCTTTCGTCGAGTTCGGCCGTGCGGATCCCGAGCGGCGCCACCATCGCGGCCAGCGGGCGCGTGAAGCAGCCGATCACGTCGGAGCGCGCGACGAGCCCGAGCGTCACCGCGAACGACATCGGCGAGCGCAGCAGGCGCTTCGGCAACGGCAGCCCGCGCGCCTCGAACATCGCGATCATCACGCTGTGCGGGAACTGCTCGGCGCCGACCGTGACGATCCACTCGGCGTCGAGCAATTCCTCTAACCGGCGCGCGTGCGCGAGCGGGTGGCCTTCGCGCATCACGACGGTGAATTCGGTCGACAGCAGCGGCACCTGCGTGAAATCGCGGTCGAGCGCGGGCACATGGTGCATCGCAGCGATGTCGAGCGTGCCGTTGCGCAGCTGCGCGAGCGCGTCCGGCACCGTCACTTCCTCCAGATGCAGGCTCACGTTCGGCATCGACCGGCGGAAGGCGGTGACCGCGTGCGGCAGCGCGGTCAGCGCGATCGACGGCATCGTGCCGACCGCGACGCGCCCCGACATTTCCCCTTTCACCTGCTCGACGGCCTCGACGGTGCGGCGTATGTCGCCGAGCAGCTGCTCGGCGCGCGGCAGCAGCGCATGGCCGCACGCGGTCAGCTCGACGCCGCGCACGCTGCGCACGAGGAGTTCCGCGTTCAGCGCCGTTTCGAGTTCGCGGATCGTATGCGTGATCGCGGGCTGGGTGACGCCGAGTTCGCGCGCGGCGGCGCGCAGGCTCTTGTGATGCGCGGCGGAAACGAACGCCTGGAGCTGCGCGATGTTCAGGTGGTTTCGGATGCGGGTCATCGATCGGTTCGGATCTGGCGGCGGGCCGGGGCGCCGGCGCGAAGATCGATAGGGTAGCGCGCCGCGGCGGCGGGCGTGGGGCGGAACAAAAATCGCGGGGCGGTGCGCGGCATCCTTTCGCCGCGACCGACGGCGAACCGATCAGGATTGCCAATGACGGGGCGTGCGTGTGGCACCGTCCATCGCGATGCGGCGCATCCCGTCGAGGTCGGACGCCGACCCCGCGTATCAGGCGAGCGCCAGTTCGACGGCCGCGAGTGTGCGGCGACGGATCCAGCCGCTCGCAAGCCGGATCGCGAGCCAGTACGGCAGGAACAGCAGGCGCGTGCGCGCGCTCGGACAGTGCACGAAGGTTTCGGTGCGCAGCAGTCGCGTGCCGGCGGGCAGTCCGACGACCTCGAACCGCAGCACCAGCTTCGCGTCATTCGGATCGTCGTGCCGACCGAAGGCCGCGGCGTCGTCGATCGTCCGCACGTCGGGTGTCGGGCGCCAGAAGCGTCCGACGAGCCCGAGCGACAACGACGTGTCGTCGCGATGCAGCAGCGTGAACGTATCGAAGCCGAAGGGGGCGGGCTCGGCCTGGGCGGGGCGGTTGCGCAGCGCGCGGGCGATGGCCGCCGGCGCTTCGCGCATGGCCAGCAGCGCGTCGATGACCGGATCGGCGCGCATGTCGAGCGCGGCCACGGCGTCGATGATGCGCGACGGCGACGCGTCGATCGGCCGCGACTCATGAACCTCGACGAAACTGAACGACGGGATGAACGGCGGCTTGCGCGCCGCGGTCCGCGTGTCGGATTCGGAGACGATGCCGAACGGATTCATGAGCGTTCCGGAGGACAAAGCGCGATCGTAGCACCGCGCTCGGATTCGCGATGCGACGCACGCTGCCGCCGCGCTCCGTCTCGGCCGGACGGCACGACGGAACCCCGGCCGCACCGGCAAAAAAGGCCTGGAAACATGCGTTTCCAGGCCCGGAGACCATCGACGACGATGGTGGAGGAGACGCTGTCGTCCCGATGCGCGCCGTCCTTCTGCCGGCGACGTCGCGCATGATTCGCGGTCAGATCGCCCAGCCGCCGAGATAGAACGTGACGAGCACGGCCGCGATGAGCACGGTGCCGACGTTGAGCTTGCGGAATTCGCCGCTGGCGATGCGGCCGATCACGAGCGTCGAGAAGCCGAGCATGATGCCGGTCACGATGTTCGCGGTCAGCACGATGAACACCGCGCACACGAGGCCCGACATCGCATCGACCATGTCGTCCATGTGCAGCTTGCTCACGCTGCCGAGCATCAGCAGGCCGACGTACATCAGCGCGGGGGCCGTTGCGTACGACGGCACGAGGCCCGCGAGCGGCGAGAAGAACATCACGACCAGGAACAGCACGCCGACCACCGCGGCCGCGAGGCCCGTCTTCGCACCGGCGGCCACGCCGACGCTCGACTCGATGTAGGCCGCCGCCGGCGCGCCGCCGAGGAAGCCGGAGAAGATCGAGCTGATCGAATCAGCGGTCAGCGCGCGGCCGCCGTTGATGATGCGGCCGTTCTCGTCGAGCTGGCCCGCCTGGCCCGCGACCGCGCGGATCGTGCCGGTCGCGTCGAACACGGCGGTCATCACGAGCGCCAGCACGCTCGGCAGCACGGCCATCGACAGCGCGCCCCGGATGTCCATCGCGCCGATCAGCGATGCGTGGCCCGGCGCGCTCAGCGACGGCAGCGCGAAGATGCCGCGGTATTTCACGGCCGGATCGAACACGAGGCCGATCAGCGAGATCGCGACCACGACGAGCAGGATGCCGCCCGGCACGCGACGCTTCTCGAGCCCGAAGATCGCGGCGAGGCCGACGACCGACATGATGACCGGGAACGCGGTGATCTGGCCGAGCGAGACCGGCAGGCCGGCGCCCGGATTCTTGATCACGAGGCCGACGTCGTTCGACGCGATCAGCAGCAGGAACAGGCCGATGCCGATCCCGGTGCCGTGCGCGACGCCGGCCGGCAGGTTGCGCAGGATCCACGAACGCACGCCGGTGACCGAGATGCCCGTGAACACGAGGCCCATCAGGAACACGGCGCCGAGCGCGACGGTCGGATGCAGGCCCTTGCCGAGCACGAGGCCGAACGCGGTGAACGCCGTCAGCGAAATCGCGCAGCCGATCGCGATCGGCAGCTTCGCCCACAGGCCCATCAGCAGCGAACCGAAGGCGGTGGTGAGGCAGACCGCGACGAATACCGCGCTCGTGTCGAAGCCGGCCTTGCCGAACATGCCGGGCACCACGAACACGGAATAGACCATCGCGAGGAAAGTGGTCACGCCCGCGACGATTTCGCGACGCTGCGTGCTGCCGCGCGACGAAATGCCGAAATACCGGTCGATGACTCCCTTGGTGCCGTAGTCCGTTTCTTCCGCGCCGACGCCGACCGTCGGCTGCACCGGGGTATCACTCATGAGCTTGCTCCTTTATCAGCATGCTGAAACGGCCCGTGGCGGACCGTCGTCAGGGTGTCTCGAATCTGGTTGGAATGATCGGCTGCGTCGTGGGGACGCATCACGCGTGTGTCGCGTCGTACGACGCGTGGTGCGGTCGACCTCGTCACGTGTGCTTTGCCGTAGCGAAGGTTAGGCGAACGGCCCATCACGTCCCATTGGGGGACGAGCATGCAGCGCATGTCGCAGCGCTTATATCGGCGTGCAACGGGGCTTCGTCGTCGCGGAACGCGTGTATACGCCTAGTTCGAATCCGTTAAGGCGATTATTTGAATGCGGGGCCGGCGGGCAGGGCGGGAAGGGGGGAGGCATCGAGTCTTACGCATGTCTTTCATTGAGGCTGCGCAGATGCGTGAAAACGGCTGCGCGCAACCTGCATCCGGATGATACCGGGGCCGCGCGCGAGATGCGCTCGCATGCGGTGTTGCCTTTGTTGTCTCAACGGCGCGCGAGATGCGCGCAGAACATGGCGGCCATCGCGGCCGAGCAGGTGTCGATTTCCGCCGGCGTGGGTTCGGTTTCGGAGAGCGCGCGGCCGCCCGGCGTGAGCGTCGTCATGATCAGCTCGCAGGCGAGCGCATGCGTGGCGTCGGGCACGCCGGGCAGCGCTTCTCGGATGCACGCACTGAAGATCCGATGGCCCGCGACCTTGACTTCCTGCGCCTCGGGGGCGTCGCGATAAAGGGGCGCGGCGTCGTCGAGCGCGATGCGCATGGGCGCCTCGTCACATTCCGAACGGGTGAACGCGCGGACGGCGGTGCGCAGTCGCGCGGGCGCCGTCTTCCGCGGGTCTTGCAGCACGTGTGAAGCCTGCGGGCCGCGCGGCGCGCACCGCGGGCGGCCGATCCGTGCCGCCGGTCGACCCGGCGGCACCTGCATCACCGGCTTCAGAGGCGGTAGCCGCCGCTCGCGTCGATGACCTGGCCGGTCGTCCATTGCGACGCCGGGCTCGCGAGGAAGCCGATCACGCCCGCGATGTCTTCCGGCGTGCCGACGCGGCCGAGCGGGCTGGCCGCCGTCATCGTCGCGCGGCCGTCGTCGGTGCGCAGCCAGCTCGCGTTCATGTCGGTATCGACCGGGCCGGGCGCGACCGCGTTGACGACGATGCCGCGCGGGCCGAGTTCGACCGCCCAGTGGCGCGTCAGCGTGTCGACCGCTGCTTTCGACGCGGCGTACGCGGAAATCGCGCTGAAATTGCCGCCGGCTTCGAACACGCGGCTGGACAGCACGCTCGACAGGTTCACGATCCGGCCGCCGCGCGGCATGCGCTTCACGGCCTGCTGCGTCGTGAAGAACACCGCTTTCACGTTCAGCGAGAACTGCCGGTCGAACAGTTCGACCGATGTCTCGTCCAGCGTGCCGCCGTCGGCGACGCCGGCATTGTTGACGAGGACGTCGAGCGTGGCCGGCAGGTTCTGTTCGGCGACGGCGCGGTCGAGCGCGTCGAACAGCGTGGCGACGCCGTCCGGCGCGTCGAGGTCGGCCTGGATCGCGAAGCCGCGGCCGCCGAGTTCGCGGATGCCGGCGAGCGTCTGCTCCGCCGCGGCGCGATCGGCACGATAGTGGACCGCGACGATGCAGCCCTGTCGCGCGAGCTCATACGACGTGGCGCGGCCGATGCCGCGCGAGCCGCCGGTGACGAGGGCGAGTTTCGATGCTTGCGTGCTCATGCTGAGTTCCTGCAAAACCTGCAAAAGGAACGGCGCCACCGGCAGAAGCCGGCGGCGCCGGAAAGGGAAAGCGTTGTTGCGGGCCGCCGGCAACCGGTTGACGAGCGGCCCGCGGGATCAGCGGATCGCGACCGGGTTGATGTTGACCTGCGTGGAGCCCACGTACAGCGGCTGGCCGAGCACGAACAGGAATTCCCACGCGTGGTCGCGCACCAGCGCGCGGCTGTCGATCAGCTCCAGGTTGTAGATGCCGCGCTTCGCGAGCATGTACTGGTTGATCGGGAATTCGTCCTTCGTGTGCGGATTCGGATAGACCTCGGACGCCCACGTATCGCCGCCGAACGCGACGATGCCCTGGTCGGCGAGCCACTTCGCGGCTTCCATGCCGATGCCCGGCTCGACGTCGAGGAATTGCTGGTTGTCCTTGCCGATCAGCTCGAGCCAGCCGGTGTTGAACAGCACGACGTCGCCCTTGCGCAGCGTCAGCCCCTGCTTCTTCAGCACGGCCTGGATGTCGGCGACCGTGAACTCGGTGCCGCCCGGCACGACGGGCTTGCCGTAGTAGGCAGTCATGTCGAGCACGACGCCGCGCGTGACGATCGGCGGCACCTTCTCGACGCCGAGCTTCTTCACGCCGTCGACGGTCACGAAATCGGCTGCCTTGTTGCCGTTGTAGTACACGTTGTCGATGCCGATGTGGCCGATGCCGTTGAGCTGCGTGCCGACGCCGGTCCACGCGTTGACGAGTTCGTCGTTGAACGTGAACTTGTTCGGGCCGAGGCTCTTGCCCGCCTGCTGGCCGACCTGCACGTTGTACAGGCGGAAACTGCGGTGGCGGAACGCCGGCAGGTCCTTGTCCACCGGCACGGCCAGCGGATAGGTCTTGCCGGCCTTCACGAGGCCGACCGCCTGCTTGATGACGTCGGGCGTCAGCAGGTTGGCCGCGCCGATTTCGTCGTGCGCGCCGTACACGGACGGATACCAGTCGGCCGCGGGTGCGGCCGGCGCGGCGTGCGCTGCCTGGGCCGCCGTGAACGGCAGGATCGCGGCGAGCGCGAGCCGGGCGAGCGTTGCTTTCATTCCGGACTCCTGTGGATCGTTACGCCGCGGCTTGCGCGAGCGTCGGATAGTCGGTCAGGCCCTGTGCGCCGCCGCCGAACAGCGTGTTGCGGTCGTGCGGCGCGAGCGTGGCACCGGTGCGCAGGCGCTCGGGCAGGTCGGGGTTCGCGACGAACGGGCGGCCGAAGGCGACGAGGTCGGCCCAGCCGGCGGCGATCGCTTCGCGCGCACGCTCGGCGGTGTAGGCGCCGGCATAGATCAGCACGCCGGGGTACGCGGCACGCAACTGCTGCTTGAATTCGACCGGCATCAGCGGCGCGTCGTCCCAGTCGGCTTCCGCGATGTGCAGGTAGCCCACGCCGAGTTCGCCGAGCAGCTTCGCGGCGGCGAGATAGGTCGTTTCCGGATCGTCGTCGACGCAGCCGTTCAGCGTGGTCAGCGGCGCGAGGCGGATGCCGACGCGCGATGCGTCGCCGGTGCCTTCGATCAGCGCCTGCGTGACTTCGCGCAGGAAGCGCAGCCGGTTTTCCAGCGAGCCGCCGTACGCGTCGGTGCGCGTGTTTGCGTTCGAGTCGATGAACTGGTTCACGAGATAGCCGTTCGCGCCGTGCAGCTCGACGCCGTCGAAGCCTGCCTCGATCGCGTTGCGGGCGGCGGCGCGGTATTGATCGACGATCTCGCGGATCTCGTCGAGGGTCAGTGCGCGCGGCTCGGAGGCCTGCACGAAGCCCGGCGTGCTGCCGTCTTCACCGGCGACGAACACGTTCACGCCCTTCGCCTGGAGCGGCGACGACGACACGGGTTGGCGGCCGCCGAGCAGGCTCGTGTGGCTCAGTCGGCCGACGTGCCAGAGCTGCGCGAAGATGCGGCCGTGCGCGGCGTGGACGGCGTCCGTCACCTTGCGCCAGCCGGCGACCTGCGACGGCGTATGGATGCCGGGCGTCCATGCGTAGCCCTTGCCGAGCGGCGCGATATAGGTGCCTTCGCTGACGATCAGGCCCGCACTCGCGCGCTGCGCGTAATACGCGGCCATCAGTTCGTTGGCTTCGTCGCCGGGCTGGCTGGCGCGCGAACGCGTCATCGGCGGCATCACGATGCGGTTCGGCAGCGTCAGCGCGCCGAATTGCAGCGGTTGGAAAAGCGGGTCCTGGGTCATGATGGTGTCCTGTCGGTGCCGCGGCTGGCTGGCCGCGGACGGGTCGGTAGAGAGGGCGGCGCGCTTAGTCCCACTTCGGCGCGAGGCCGGCCGGGTCGACTTCGCGGCCGTTGCGCTCGAGCGCGGCGATCTGCGCCATGTCTTCGTCGCTCAGGCGCAGCGTCTGCGCGAGCAGGTTGCTCGCGAGGTTCTCGCGCTTGGTCGACGACGGAATCACCGAGTAGCCGAGCTGCAGTGCCCATGCCAGTGCGACCTGCGCCGGCGTCGCGTCGTGACGCTGCGCGATCGCGCCGATCACCGGGTCGCCGAGCACCTTGCCGTACGCGAGCGTCATGTACGACGTCACGTGGATGCCTTCTGCGTTCAGGAACTCGACCAGCTTGCGGTTCTGCAGGTACGGGCTCAGTTCGATCTGGTTCGTCGCGATCGCCTCCTTGCCGACGGCCGCGATCGCTTCCTTCGTCAGTTCGATGTTGAAGTTCGAGATGCCGATCCGGCGCGTGAGGCCCTTCGCCTTCGCTTCGGCGAGCGCGGTCATGAATGCCTGGACCGACACGCCGTTGCCCGGGGCCGGCCAGTGGATCAGCGTCAGGTCGACATACTCGGTGCGCAGCTTGCGCAGGCTTTCCTCGAGGCTGGCGACCAGCTTTTCCGGTGCGTAGTTGTCGACCCAGATCTTCGTCGTGAGGAACAGGTCTTCGCGGCGCACGCCCGACGCGGCGATCGCTTCGCCGACTTCGGCTTCGTTGCCGTAGATCTGCGCGGTGTCGATCGCGCGGTAGCCGACTTCGAGGCCGTTACGGACCGAGTCGATGACAACCTGGCCTTGCAGGCGGAACGTACCGAGGCCGAATGCGGGAATGTTGCTCATCATGTGCTCCTGAAAGGGGGGCTGTTGCGGTATGGAAGTCATTCTGGCGCTTGGAACTAGTGAGATAAACGCCTTTAGAGGTCAAAAATATTTGATTTAAAGTCAAATATCAGTCGTGAGTCGGGCCGGCTGCCGGGGCACCGGCCTCAAGCGGCGCCCGTCCGCGCGTTCGTGCCGGCAGCGGTCTTCGCATTCGCATGGAATGCCGGCAGCACCTCCGACGCGATCTCGGCCATCGTCTCGTCGAGCGGACGGCGGTTGCGGCGGAAATGCAGGCCGATGTGCTGCACGCCCGCGTCGCGCATCGCCGCGAGCTCGTCCGTCAGCGCGATGCGCCCGGCGCGTGCGCCGAAACGGTGCCGCTGCAGCGGCTCGTGCGGGTCTGCCGCGAGGTCGAGGTGGATGAAGCTCACGTACGGCTTGTTGCCGGCTACCGCGCGCCAGTTCGCGACGCGTTGCAGGTGGTCGGCCGGCGTGCCCGGATACGCGAGGCAGCCGTCCATGTGTTCGCCGATCCAGGCGGGCGTCTGCTGCGCGAGACCTGCGACGAGCAGCGGCACCGGCGAGCGCGCGGCGGGCAGCACGTCGAGGCCCTGCGGGAGGTGAGCGCGCGCGCCGTCGCGCAGCAGCGCGATCTGGTCGCGGAAATTCGCGCCGCGCGACGCGAAGTCGCGGCCGAACAGCGGATATTCGACCGGCCGGTCGCCGCTCGCGACGCCGAGCAGCAGGCGTGAGCGGCTCAGTTCCTGGATCGTCGCGGCCGATTTCAGCGTCAGCAGCGGTTCGCGCAGCGGCAGCACGACGGCCGCGGTGCCGAGCAGGATGTCGCGCGTGATGCCGGCGAGGTAGCCGAGATACGAGAAGGTCTCGAACACCTGCGCGGCGTCGCCGAACGACGGGTCGTACACCGGCACGTCGCGCACCCAGAGCGCGCGGAAGCCGAGCGTGTCGGCCAGTCGCGCGAGCGCCGCGTGGCGCTCCAGGTCGGGCACGCCGGGGCGGCGGCCGTCATGCTGGCGCTTCGCGTCGCCGGCCGGTGACCAGTCGTTGTCGAGCGGCAGTTCGATGCCGATGCTGAAGCCGCCGTCGGCGAGCGTGTCGAGCGAGGGGGACATGGCCGGGCGCCTCCGTTCAGACTGCGCGCAGGCTGCCTTCGAGCCTGTAGAAGTCGAGCGACGACGCGGTGAAGAACGAGCGTGACGTGCCGGCGGCGAAATCGTCGATGTGCACGACCGTCGCGCGGTCGGCTTCCTGCCACGAGATCGCGTAGGTCTCGCCGGCGATGTGCTGCCACGTGCAGGCGACTTCGCCCTTCGCGCCGGCATACGCGCCTTCGGTGATCTCGTAGCGCATGTGCAGGCCGTCCTCGTCATATGCATTGAGGGCGGTGAGGCCGTCGTAACGGACTTCGAAGGTCTTGCCGGCGAACGGCGGACGTTGGGTCGATGCGTTCATGATGGTGAGTTCCTGTAGAAAAACGACGTTCAATGGGCGAGTTCGACGGGTTCGGCCGTGCGTTCGGGCAGGCCCTGGCCGCGGTCGAGGCGGCCGCTCAGCGCGGTCAGCGCGAATGCGCCAAGGGTGACGACCGCGGCGATCCACGGCGTATGGCCGAGGCCGACGTTCGCGACGATCAGGCCGCCGAGCGACGAGCCGCCCGCGACGCCGAGGTTGAACGCGGCGATGTTGAAGCCCGATGCGACGTCGGCGGCGTCCGGCGCGAAGTGGCGCGCCTGCTTGACGACGTACACCTGCAGGCCCGGCACGTTGCCGAAGGCGACCGCGCCCCACGCGAGCATCGTCAGCACCGCGAGCCACTTCACGTGCACCGTGAAGGTCAGCGCGAGCAGCACGATCGCGAGCAGCAGGAAGATCCGCTTGAGCGCCTTGACCGGGCCCACGCTGTCGGCGAGCTTGCCGCCCCAGACGTTGCCGAACGCGACCGACACGCCGTAGCCGACGAGCACGAGGCTGACCTGCGACGGCGTGAAGCCGGCGATCTGTTCGAGCAGCGGCGCCATGTAGGTGAACGCGATCAGCGAGCCGCCGTAGCCGACCGCCGTCATTGCATAGACGAGCAGCAGGCGCGGCTGGGTGAGCACGCGGAACTGGCGGGCGAGCGGCGCCGGCGGCGTCTGCGGGAGACCGCGCGGCACGAAGGCCACCGCGCCGAGGAACGCGACGAGGCCGAACAGCGCGACGATCAGGAACGTCGCGCGCCAGCCGAAGTGCTGGCCGATGAAGGTGCCGAGCGGAATGCCGGCGACGAAGGCGACGGTCATCCCGCTGAACATCGTCGCGATCGCGCTGGCGGCCTTGTCCTTCGGCACGAGCGTGGTCGCGATGATCGAGCCGACCGAGAAGAACACACCGTGCGCGAGGCCGGTGAGCACGCGCGCGACGATCAGCGATTCGTAGGTCGGCGCCTGCCACGCGACGAGGTTGCCGACCGTGAAGAGCGCCATCAGCGCGGCGAGCAGCGTCTTGCGCGGCACGCGGCCGGTGAGCGCGGTGAGGAGCGGCGCGCCGATCGCGACGCTCAGCGCGTAGAGGCTGACGAGCAGGCCGGCCGACGGCAGGCTGACGCCGAGATCGGCGCCGATCGTCGGGATCAGCCCGACGATCACGAATTCGGTCGTGCCGATGGCAAAGGCGCTGATGGTCAGCGCAAGCAGGGCGAGTGGCATGATGGGATCCAGGTTCCGGTAAGGATGGATCGCAGTGTGCCGCCTTTACTTTTGCGGAAAAACTGGTCTATAAACCAAATTGTTTTGATTTCAGATCAACAATGAAGATCACGCTCGACGAACTCCAGGCCTATGCCGCCGTGGTCGACACCGGTTCGATCACCGCCGCCGCGCAGCAGCTCGACCTCACCGTGTCGGCCACGAGCCGTACGCTCGCGCGGCTCGAGGAGAAGCTGAAGACCACGCTGCTGCGCCGGACCACGCGCCGGCTCGAACTGACCGAAGAGGGGCGCGCGTTCCTGCAGGATGCGCGCGCGATCATCGAATCGGTCGAGAACGCCGAGGAGCAGATGCTCGCGCGGCGCGAGATGCCGTCGGGGCGGCTGCGCGTCGACGCCGCGACGCCGTTCATGCTGCACGTGATCGTGCCGCTCGTGCGCGGCTACCGCGAACGCTTCCCGAAGGTCGACCTGGAGCTGAACAGCAACGAGGGGATCATCGACCTGCTCGAGCGGCGCACCGACGTCGCGATCCGGATCGGCCGGCTCAAGGATTCGACCCTGCACAGCCGGCGGATCGGCAACAGCCGGCTGCGCATCCTCGCGAGTCCTGCATACATCGAAGCGCACGGCCAGCCGCGCAAGGTCGAGGATCTCGGCAAGCACACGCTGCTCGGCTTCACGCAGCCCGAATCGCTGAACGTGTGGCCGATCCTCGGCGCGGACGGCGAGCCGAGCCGCATCGAGCCCGGCATCTGGTCGTCGAGCGGCGAGACGCTGCGGCAGCTCGCGCTGGAAGGCGCGGGCGTCGTGTGCCTGTCGGATTTCATGACCGCGCAGGATCGCGAGGCCGGCCGGCTCGTGCAGGTGCTCGCGCGGCAGACGCTCGACGTCGAACAGCCGATCAACGCGGTGTATTACCGGAATACCGCGATTTCGTCGCGGATCGCGTCGTTCGTCGATTACATGATCGAGGTGCTGGGCGGCGGGAGCAGCGGCAGCGGTGCGCCGGCGCGGCGCAAGGCTGCGTGGATGGGGACGGTGTAGCCCGAGGCGGCTGCGTCGTTGCCGCCGGGTACCGTTCCGGCGCGGGACAGCTCGGCGGACTTCCGCTGGCCGAAGCGAACGGCGGGGCGGCGGGCGGTGTGCGGCGGGCACGCCGATGTGATCCGGCATGCCGACGGCGCTTGCGCCGCCGACCTGCCGTCGCGTGTCGCGCTTCTTACGCCTCTTCGGACCACGACATGTTGTCGCGCGCCAGCAGTGCCGACGAGGCCGCCGGCCCGAACGTGCCGGCCGTGTACAGGCGCGGGCGGTCGCCGAGCTGCTTCCAGCCATTGAGGATCGGCTCCACCCACGACCATGCGGCCTCGAGTTCGTCGCGGCGCATGAAGTGCGTGAGGCGCCCGCGGATCACGTCGATCAGCAGCCGTTCGTACGCTTCCGCACGCCGTTCCGGAATCGCCTGCTGCAGGTCGAGGTTCAGGCTCACAGGCACCATCTTCATCCCGCTGCCCGGCTCCTTCGCGAGCATCTGCAACTGGATCGACTCTTCCGGCTGGAGCTGGATCACGAGGCGGTTGCTGTAGTGGCGCGGGCCGCTCGGGATGATCGAGAACGGCATGTCCGCGAACTCGATCACGATTTCCGACTGGCGGCGCTGCAGCCGCTTGCCGGTGCGCAGGAAGAACGGCACGTTCGCCCAGCGCCAGTTGTTGAGGTGCGCACGCAGCGCGACGAAGGTCTCCGCGTGGCTGTCCGCCGGCACGTTGTCTTCCTCGAGATAGCCCTTGACCGGCTGGCCGTCGACCGCGCCGGCCGTGTACTGGCCGCGCACGGTATCGCGCGCGACGTCCGACAGCGCCATCGGCCGCAGCGAGCGCAGCACCTTCAGCTTCTCGTCGCGCACGGCGTCCGGGTCGAGCGACACCGGCGGCTCCATCGCGACGATGCACAGCAGTTGCAGCAGGTGGTTCTGCACCATGTCGCGCAGCGCGCCGGTATGGTCGTAGAAGCCCGCGCGGCTGCCGACACCGACCGTTTCCGCCACCGTGATCTGCACGCTGCGGATGCTCGGCGCCTGCCACAGCGGCCCGAAGATCGGGTTGCCGAAGCGCAGCACCATCAGGTTCTGCACGGTTTCCTTGCCGAGGTAGTGGTCGATCCGGTAGATCTGCGATTCCGCGAAATGCTTGCCGACCGCGTCGTTGATCGCCTTCGCCGACGCGAGATCGTGGCCGAGCGGCTTTTCGAGGACGACGCGCGAGCGCGCATCGACGAGGTGCGCGGCCGACAGGTTGTCGCAGATCGTCGTGAACAGCTCCGGCGACGTCGACAGGTAGAACACGCGGATCGCGTCGCTGCGCGCCGCTTCGGCGAGGCGCGCGTAGTCTTCCGGCGCGCTCACGTCGATCAGCACGTACTGGAACAGGTCGAGGAAACGGCTCCACGCGTCGGCGTCGAAGGCCTTGTCGTCGATGAACGGGCGCGATTGCTCGTCCATGAACTTGCGATAGCCGTCGATGCCCCAGTCGCGGCGGCCGACCGCGATGATGCGCGTCTCCGGCGGCAGGTTGCAGTGCAGGTGCGCCATGTACAGCGCGGGCAACAGCTTGCGGGCGGCCAGGTCGCCGCCGCCGCCGAAGATGATCATGTCGACGGGCTGGTCGGCTTCGGTCTGGTTGGGCTTATTCGTCATGAGTGATTCGCGGTCTGAAGCGGTGTGAGCGTGGAACGAACGTCGAAGCGCCGGGCGCCGGTGCGTTGGCGCGCCAGTACGTGAAAACGCTAATAGTGCACGCTTTTGATCGATTGCGTATGGGTTCCTCCGTATGTAACAGGGCTTGCATGACATGCGTCGGTACGATTATGATTGAGCGCTCACTCATTAAAGGAATCGACCGTGGCCCGACCGCGCAGTCCCGACAAGCACGACGCCATCCTCGCCGCCGCCGCCCGCGCGCTCTCGGAGGATGGTGCGGGCGCGACCACCGCGCGTATCGCGCGGCTCGCCGGCGTCGCGGAAGGCACGGTGTTCACCTATTTCGAGACCAAGGATGCGCTGCTGAACGCGCTGTACCTGAGCCTGAAGGCCGACATGCGCGACGCGATGATGACCGGGTTTCCGGAGCACGCGCCGGCCGAACAGGCGATGCGGCATGCGTGGAACGGCTATGTGTCGTGGGGCGTCGCGAATCCGGACGGGCGGCGGGCGTTGCTGCAGCTCGGCGTGAGCGGCCGCATCGACGACGCGCATCGCGCGGCCGGGGCCGAAGGGTTCGGTGCGATCAGCGCGTTGCTGCGTACGCAGGTCGCGGCGGCGGGCGGGCTGAGCGCCGACGACGCGCACGCGTTCTGCGCGGCGCTGTTCACGTCGATCGCGGAAACGGCGATGGAGTCGATCGCGCGCGACCCGGCGCTGGCCGATGGGTACCGGGAGGCCGGGTTTCGTGCGCTGTGGGCCGTGCTGCACGCGGTGTGAGCGAGCGGTCGGCGTAACGGCAAGCCGAAGACGGGGGATCGGCGGCGCAAGGGGGCGGGCGTCGCCGCATCGATGAAACGCGGTTTCAGGCAGGGCGTGGCACGGCGAAAACGATCGTCTCATCGCTCATATTAATGAGTGAGTAATCATTCATTTGTGTGGTTTCAACTTTGTCGAGGAGTGGAAAATGTCGAAAGTCTGGCTGGTAACAGGGGCCGCGCGCGGCCTGGGGCGTTGGATCGCGGAAGCGGTGCTGGCGGCGGGCGACCGGCTGGTGGCCGGTGCGCGCGATCCCGCGCGGCTCGCGGATCTGGAAGAACGGTATGGCGACCGCTTGCTGCCGATGGCGCTCGACGTGACCGACGCGGCGGCGGCGGCGCATGCGGTGGCGGCCGCTCGCGACGCATTCGGCCGTATCGACGTGCTGGTGAACAACGCGGGCTACGGTCATACGGCACCGTTCGAGCAGATGGGGGCGGACGACTTCCGCGACCAGATCGAGACAAACCTGTTCGGCGTGGTCAACCTGACGCGCGCGGTGCTGCCGACGATGCGCGCGCAGCGCGCGGGTCACATCTTCCAGGTGTCGTCGGTCGGCGGGCGCACGTCGATGGCGGGCCTGTCCGCGTACCAGGCCGCGAAGTGGGCGGTCGGCGGGTTCAGCGACGTGCTGTCGAAGGAAGTCGCGCCGTTCGGCGTGCGCGTCTGCACGCTCGAGCCGGGCGGCATGCGGACCGAATGGGCCGCGGAGGCGAGGCGCGAGGTCGACGGCCTGCTGCCCGACTATCAGCCGTCGGTCGGGAAGATGCTCGAATTGCTCGGCACGTACGGCGGCCACGAGGTCGGCGATCCCGCGCGGATCGCGGCGCTGATCGTCGAGCTGTCGCGTCGCGACGACGTGCCGATGCGCCTGCTGCTTGGCGGCGATGCGCTGTTCGTGTGCCAGCAGGCGGAAACGGAGCGCGCGGAGGAGGCGGCGCGGTGGCGCGATACGACGCTGTCCACGATGTTCCCGGACGTGAAGCTGCCGGTCGAGCTGGACGCGTTGAAGTAGGCCAGACCGGCACCGGAACCGCGGCATCGAGGGCGCGTGTGAGCGCCGCGCCGGCCGCCGGCGCCAGTGCCACTGAGTGCGGCGGCCGGCGGAAGACCGGGCACCTGCACGCCCGGTCTTCGAGCGCGATCGCCGTTGCCGGCGGCCGTTACCGCCCCAGCGCGTAGAACTCGGCGTTGGGCCGCATGTTCGTCACGTTCGCGAGGCGATTCGACATCCCGAAGAACGCCGAGATCGCCGCGATGTCCCAGGCGTCCTCCTCGGTGAAGCCATGCGACTTCAGCGTATCGAAGTCCGCTTCGCCGACCCGGTGCGCGGTCTGCGAAACCTTCATCGCGAAGTCGAGCATCGCCTTCTGGCGAGCGGTGATGTCGGCCTTCCGGTAGTTGGTCGCGACCTGGTCGGCGATCAGCGGATCCTTCGCGCGAATGCGCAGGATCGCGCCGTGCGCGATCACGCAGTACTGACACTGGTTCACGCTGCTGGTGGCCACGACGATCATTTCGCGTTCGGCCTTGGTCAGGTTGCCCGGCTTGTCCATCAGCGCGTCGTGGTACGCCATGAACGCGCGAAACTCGTCCGGGCGATGCGCGAGCGTGAGGAACACGTTCGGGATGAAGCCCGACTTTTCCTGGACGGTCGCGATCCGTTCGCGCACGTCGTCGGGCAGGTCTTCCAGCGCCGGCACCGGGAAGCGGCTGATGGGCGCGTTGTCTGCAGCGGTCATGAGGTCTCCTGGATAAAGTGGCTCGGGCGAACGCGACGCGCGCGCCGTCGGCCGGGCATGAAACGACGCGTTGCCGTTGCGCGCGTCACGCGTTGACGTCCACGACGACGCGGCCGCGCACCTTGCCGCCGATCAGGTCCTCGGCGAGCGGGATGACGTCCGCGAGGCCCACCTGGTGGCTGATGGTGCCCAGTTTCTCGACATCGAGATCGGACGCGAGCCTGCGCCATGCCTCCAGACGTTCGGCGCGCGGGCACATCACGCTGTCGATGCCGACGAGCGTCACGCCGCGCAGGATGAACGGCGCGACGGTGGCCGGGAAGTCCATGCCGGCGGCCAGGCCGCAGGCCGTCACCACGCCCCGATAGCGCGTGGTCGCGCACACGTTGGCGAGCACGTGGCTGCCCGCGACGTCGACCGCGCCGGCCCAGCGTTCCTTGCCGAGCGGCTTGCCGGGCGCGCTGAATGGCGACCGGTCGAGGATCTCCGCCGCGCCGAGCTGCCGCAGGTAGTCGGCATCGGCCGGGCGGCCGGTCACGGCGACGACGCGATACCCGAGCCGTGCGAGCAGGGCGGTGGCGACGCTGCCGACGCCGCCGGCCGCGCCGGTCACCACGATCTCGCCATCGTCCGGGCGCACGCCATGCCGTTCCAGCGCCATCACGCACAGCATCGCGGTGTAGCCCGCCGTGCCGATGGCCATCGCCTGTTGCGGCGAAAACGCGGACGGCAGCGGCACCAGCCAGTCGCCGTCGACGCGTGCCTTCTGCGCCAGGCCGCCCCAGTGTGTTTCGCCGACGCCCCAGCCGTTCAGCACGACGCGGTCGCCTGCACGGTAGTCCGGATGCGTGCTGTGCTCGACCTCGCCGACCAGATCGATGCCGGGCACCATCGGGAACTTGCGGACCACCGGGCTCTTGCCGGTGATGGCGAGCCCGTCCTTGTAGTTCAACGTCGAATAGCCGACCCGGATCGTCACGTTGCCCGCGGGCAGCTGCGCGTCGTCCAGCGTCTGCAGCCGCGCGTGCTGACCGGTCTCGTCCTTGTCGATCACGATGCCCTGGAACATCCGTCCTCCTTTCTAGACCGATCGTCTGGTTAATGGAAAAAAAATTCAGCGGCGAGGCAAGCCATTGAAGAAACACCGTGCGAACAGCGCGAGCGGCTCGTCGCTGCGTTCCAGCTTCGCGCGCAGCACGGCGCCTTCCCAGCCGATCCAGAAGAACGCGGCCAGCTCGGCGGGATCGGCCGAGGCCGCCAGCTCGCCGGCTTGCCGCGCGGCGACCAGGCACTCGGCCAGCCGGCGCTGCCAGTCCTCGAATGTCGCCCGCAGACGCGCGCGGAAACTCTCGGGCAGCGCGCCCATTTCCTGGCCGAGGTTGCCGATCAGGCAGCCGCGGCTGTATCCGTAGCGGGCCATGCCGTCGCGCGCATCGTCGACGAACGCGCGCACGCGCTGTAACGGCGAGCGTTCCGTTTGGCTGAAATGACGGTCCAGCTTGCGCGCGAAGAACTCGGCGTAGCGATCGATCAGCTCGAGGCCGAACGCTTCCTTGCTGTCGAAGTAGTGATAGAACGAGCCTTTGGGCACCCCGGCGCGCCCGAGGATCTCGTCGAGCCCGGTGGCGGAAAAGCCCTTTTCGGTGAGCACTTCCAGCCCGGTGCGCAACAGCATGTCACGCGTCGCGACGAGGTCTTCGTGCTGCTTCGGCGGCCTGCCGCGGCGGCGAGGCGGATCAGTTCGAACGTCCATGGGCGAATAATAGACCGTTCGTCTCAAAAATCAATCGCGCGTGTGTCGATTGCGGCGTTCGCGGCACGCCAGGCCGCTGTTACCCGTATTAACCCTGATTAATAAAGCTTATCGCGGTGAAAAATTCCGCATCTTATTGAACCGATATCGGCTCGCTATAGTGGCTCGCTTTCCCGCACGCAACCGTTCGCGTGCGGCTGACACGCTGACGATCAGCAGGAGCCGCTTGATGACCACCGACGTCCGATTCACCGAAATCGAGGATCTGATGCCCGCCGCCGGCGGGCTGCGCGAAATCCGCCATCACATTCACCACCACCCGGAACTCGCGTACGAGGAGCACGAGACGGCCGCGCTCGTCGCGGACAAGCTCGAGCAATGGGGCTGGCAGGTCACGCGCGGGGTCGGCAAGACGGGGGTCGTCGGCACGCTGCGCGCGGGCGGCGGCACGCGCCGCATCGGCATCCGTGCGGACATGGACGCGCTGCCGATCCTCGAGGCGACCGGCCTGCCGTATGCGAGCGGCACGCACGGCAAGATGCACGCATGCGGCCACGACGGCCACACGACGATGCTGCTCGGCGCGGCCCAGCACCTCGCGAAGACGCGCAATTTCTCCGGCACCGTGCACCTGTATTTCCAGCCGGCGGAAGAGCACGGCGTCGACAGCGGCGCGAAGAAGATGATCGACGACGGCCTGTTCGAGCGCTTTCCGTGCGATGCGGTGTTCGGCATGCACAACCATCCGGGCGCGGCACCCGGGGTGTTCCTCACGCGGCGCGGCCCGTTCATGTCGGCCGGCGACAAGGCGATCATCTCGATCGAGGGCGTCGGCGGCCACGCGGCGCGGCCGCATTTGACGGTCGATCCGGTGGTGGTCGCGGCGAGCATCGTGATGGCGCTGCAGACGATCGTCGCGCGCAATGTCGACCCGTCGCAGCCGGCGGTCGTCACGGTCGGCTCGATGCACGCGGGCACCGCGAACAACGTGATCCCGCACGGCGCGCGCCTCGAACTCAGCGTGCGGTCGTTCAGCCCCGACGTGCGCGCGCTGCTCAAGCGCCGCATCGTCGAGCTCGCCGAGTCGCAGGCCGCGAGCTACGGCGCGACCGCACAGGTCGAGTACATCGAAGGCTATCCGGTCGTCGTCAATACGGATGCCGAAACGGATTTCGCCGCGCAGGTCGCGCGCGAGCTGGTCGGCGACGCGCACGTCGTCGAGCAGGCCGACCTGCTGATGGGCAGCGAGGATTTCGCGTTCATGCTGCAGCAGCGGCCCGGCTCGTTCGTGCGGCTCGGCAACGGCGAAGGCGAGGACGGCTGCATGGTGCACAACCCGAAGTACGACTTCAACGATCGCAATCTGCCGATCGGCGCGGCGTTCTGGACACGCCTCGTGGAGCGTTACCTCGGGCAGTAACCCCCCAGCGGTAGCGCGCGGCCGGCGCTTCCGGCCGCATTGAGAGGAGCCAGGAACGATGCAGAAAGACCATCTCGCGCTGCACCCCGCGTCGACGGGGGCCGCCGGAACCGATACGCGCGGCGCACCGGCCGTCACGAAGCGCGGCGCGATCGCGGCGGCCGTGATCGGCAACTGGCTGGAGTTCTTCGATTTCACCGTGTACGGCTTTTTCGCGGTGCTGATCGGCCACCTGTTCTTCCCGTCGAGCGATCCGACCACGTCGCTGCTGCTGTCGGTCGCGACGTTCGCCGCCGGCTTCTTCACGCGGCCGCTCGGCAGCGTCGTGCTCGGCATCTATGCGGACCGCAAGGGCCGCAAGGCCGCGCTGAACCTGACGATCATGCTGATGGCGCTCGGCACCGGCCTGATCGCGATCGCGCCGACCTACGCGCAGGTCGGCGTGGCCGCGCCGCTCCTGGTCGTCTGCGCGCGGCTGATGCAGGGTTTCTCGCAGGGCGGCGAGTTCGGCGCGGCGACGTCCACGCTGATCGAGCAGGGCGGCACGTCGCACCGCGCGTTCCGCGCGAGCTGGCAGCTCGCGACGCAGGGCGGCGCGGCGCTGATGGGCTCGGGCTTCGCGGCGCTGCTGTCGAACACGCTGACGAAGGACGCGCTCGAGGGCTGGGGCTGGCGCCTGCCGTTCCTCGTGGGCGTGCTGATCGCGCCGGTCGGCATGTATCTGCGCCGGCGGCTCGCGGACGATGCGCCCGGCGACAGCCATCACGGGATCGAACGCGGCGTGCTGCGCGAGCTGTTCTCGCAGCACACGCGCACGGTGCTGCTGTTGATGCTGACGGTGATGGGCGGCACGGTGTCGACCTACATCCTGACCTTCTACATGCCGACCTATGCGATCCATACGCTCGGCCTGCCGATGAAGCTGTCGATGTTCGTCGGCGTCGCGTCGGGCTGCGTGATGCTGGTCACGTGTCCGCTGTTCGGCTGGCTGTCGGACCGCCTCGGCAGCCGGCGCATGCCGATCTTCGTCGGGCGCGGCGTGCTGGTCCTGCTGCTGTTCCCGGCGTTCTGGCTGATGAACCATCATCCGACGCTGTCGGTGATCCTGCCGCTGACCGCGCTGATGCTGCTGTTCTATTCGCTCGGGTCGGCATCGGAAATGGCGCTGATGTGCGAATCGCTGCCGCGCCATGTTCGCGCGACCGGCATCTCGATCGCGTATGCGCTCGCGGTGACGATTTTCGGCGGCACCGCGCAGCTGATCGCGACCTGGCTCGTGACGACGACCGGCAGCAAGCTCGCGCCGGCCGGCTATGTGGCCGCGTGCGTGGTGCTGTCGCTGATCGCGGTCGCGATGCTGCGCGAGACGGCGCGCGAGTCGATGGACTGACGTGCGCCGCCGCGGGCGGTGATCCGCGCCTGGATTACCGCCCGCGCACGGTCCTCAGGTACGACGCGAGCATCGTCGCCAGTTCCTGCGCGGCCGGCGTCAACGGCACGGCTGCGCGCTGCAGCAGGCAGACTTCCTGCGATTCCGCCTGCTCGCGCACCCGCACCTTCGCGAGCGCGCCCGCGAACGGCCCGTGCCGCGTCACGGCTTCGGATTCGAGCGCGAGGCAATCGGTCTGCGTGACGAGCTGCAGCGTCTCGAACATCCCTTCGACGGTCGCGATGATCTTCGGCGCCGGTTGAGCGTGCGCGTCGAAGTACGCGAGCAGCCGGTTGACGACCGGATCGGCGCTCAGGTTCGGCGAACGCGTCGACACCCATGCGTAGTCGGCCAGCTCGGCAAGCGATAGCGCGTGCTGCCGCGGATGGCCGCCGCGGCACACGACCACCGGCGCCGACGCATGCAGCGGCGTGACCGCGAGACCGGTCGTGTCGGTCTGCTTCGCGACGAGCGCGATCGCGAAATCCACCGCGTTCTCACGCAGCCAGCCGATCATCATTCGCGACGTGCCGGTGCGCAGGTGCACGTCGACCTTCGGGAAGCGCGCGCGGAACGCGGTCAGCACCGGTGCGAACGCATCGATCAGCGGTTCGGTCACGAGGCCGAGCGTGACGGTGCCTTCGTACGCGCCGCTCAGCTGGCGGATCTCGTGCTCGACCTGCTCGCATTCGCCGAGGATCGCGCCCGAGCGCGCGAGCAGCCGCTGGCCGACGGCCGTCGGCACGATGCCACGATTGGTGCGCGTGAACAGCGTCGCGCCGAGCGACGCTTCGAGGCTCTGCAGTTGCTGCGTGACGCCGCTCTGCGCGAGGTCGAGCGCGCGAGCGGCGGCGCGCAGGCTGCCGTGTTCGACGACGGCCTGGAAGATGCGGAGCTGGGACAGCGTGAACGCCATGGTCGAGCGCGAGGCCGGTGATCGGAAATACTGATCATGATAAGACAGCCACGCGTTCCGGCGGCGACGCGCGCGCACTACGATCGCAGGCAGTCCGGCTCATGCCGGTTGTCCCTCTTCCTGCCCTCCGTCGACCATGAAACGTGTGCCACGCTTGCGCCCCTTCCTCGTTCCGCTGGTTTCCCTGTGCATCGGCTTCGCGGGCACGTCCGCGCACGCGCTCGACGCGCACGTGGTGCGCCTCGGCATCGATCCGACCTATCCGCCGATGGACGCGAAGGCGCCCGACGGCAGCCTGAAGGGCTTCGACGTCGATCTCGGCAACGAGATCTGCCGCCGCGCGCAACTGCGCTGCCAGTGGGTCGAGCTCGAGTTCTCCGGGATGATTCCGGCGCTGCAGGCGCGCAAGATCGACGCGATCCTGTCGTCGATGGCGATCACGGAGAAGCGCGAGAAGCAGATTCTGTTCTCGTCGAAACTGTTCCGCTTCAAGTCGCGGCTCGTCGCGCGGCCCGAGCGCGGGCTCGGCAGCACGGCCGCGTCGCTGGCCGGCAAGCGCGTCGGCGTGCAGTCGGGCACGCAGTTCGAATCGTGGGCGCTTGCGCACTGGGCGCCGGCCGGCGTCGGCGTGGTGCCGTACAAGAGCCAGGACGACGTGTTCGCCGATCTCGTCAACGGCCGGCTCGACGCCGCGCTGCTCGGCACGGTGGAAGCCGACTACGGCTTCCTGCGCCAGCCGAAGGGCAAGGGCTTCGCGTTCGTCGGCGCGCCGCTCGACCTGGGCGATCGCGGCGTCGGCATCGGGATGCGCCAGTCGGATACGGCGCTCAAGGCGTCGATCGACGGCGCGATCGCGTCGATGCTGAAGGACGGCACGTACGACCGCATCGCGAAGCAGTACTTCGATTTCAACCCGTACGGCGACTGAGCCGCACGCGCCGTTTTCCCCGTATTTTTCATTCGAGACCATCGATGCAGATTCGCACCACGCCGCTCCTGTCGCCGTCGATCGGCACGCAGCGCACGCTGACGAGCTTTCATTTCGGGCCGGCCGACGCCGGCCGCAAGATCTACCTGCAGGCCGCGCTGCACGCGGACGAGACGCCCGCGATGCTCGCCGCGGTCGTGCTCAAGCAGCGTCTCGCGCAGCTCGACGCGGCCGGCCGGCTCGCGGCCGGGATCGTGCTGGTGCCGGTCGCGAACCCGGTCGGCCTCAACCACCATCTGCTCGGGCAATTCATCGGCCGGTTCGATCTCGCGAGCGGGCGCAATTTCAATCGCGGCTTCCTGCCGCTCGCGGACATCGCCGCGCGGGCGCGCGACCGGCTCGGCACGGACCCGGAGCGCAATCGCGCGATCGTGCGCGAATGCGTCGGCGCGGCGCTCGACGCGATCGCGCCGCGTACCGAATTCGATGCGTTGCAGCTTGCCTTGCTGAAGCTGTCGCATGACGCCGATGTCGTGATCGACCTGCATTGCTCGCTCGAAGCGGTGATGCACGTATACACGAGCGACTCGGCATGGCCGCAGGTCGAGCCGCTCGCGCGCTATCTCGGCGCGGAGGTGTCGCTGCTCGCCGAGGATTCGGGCGGCCACGCGTTCGACGATGCGCATCACCTGCTGTGGACGCAGTTGCGGCAGCACCTGCCGGAACGCACGCCGATGGCGGCGGGCACGGTGGCCGTGACGGTCGAATGCCGCGGCCAGCGCGACGTGACGCATGAATACGCGGCGCGTGATGCCGATGCGCTCGTCGACTATCTGGTGTGGTGCGGCGCGGTGCGCGGCGAGCGCACGCCGCTGCCGCCGCTCGCCGCGCCGGCCACGCCGCTCGCGGGCAGCGAGCAGTTCTACGCGCCGGTGAGCGGGATTCTCGTGCACCGTGCGGCGATCGGCGCGACGATTCGCGCCGGCGATCCGCTGTTCGATATAGTCGATCCGCTGACCGACGCGATCACGACGGTGTCGAGCGGCACCGACGGCGTGTTCTACATGCGCCGCGCGATCCGCTTCGTGACGGCCGGCGCGCCGCTCGGGCGCGTGACGGGCACGGTGCCGGTGCGCAAGGGCATGCTGCTCGGTGCGTGAGCGGTTCCGGGCGGGCTCGGTGTCCGAGCGGCGCCGTGCATTTTCGTTCTCGTCAGATTGACCGGGCTTGGCCGCGTCACTAAATTGATCGGCGCGGAGTTTGCTCCGTGTACCGTGAGATGGGTGTTACTGCAGAGTCAGAGCATTGAACGGGCGGCGAGGTGCCGCCCGTCTTTTTTTGCGTCCGCGATTTGCGTCCGCGAATGGCCGTCTCGCCCGTCCGGCCATCGCGTTGCGCCGTTACCCGCGCCGTGCCACCAGTTCCGACACGGTCTGCGCGGCCTGCTGCAGCGGCCCGAGAAACTCCTTCACCATCTGCTTCGCGGTGTGCCGCTGCGCGTTGCCGCTGATGTTCATCGCGGCGATCACCTGCCCGCGCCGGTTGCGGATCGGCGCGGAGATCGACATCAGGCCCACTTCGAGTTCTTGATCAACCACGGCCCAGCCTTGCTGGCGCACCTGCGCGATCGTCGCCTTCAGCTCGCCGATGTCGGTGATCGTGCGCGGTGTATGCGCACGGATGCCGCTCTGCGCGAGCGTTTCGTCGAGCGCCGCGTCGTCGAGCGCGGACAGCAGCACGCGGCCCATCGACGTGCAGTATGCGGGCAGGCGGCTGCCGATCGACAGGTTGATCGTCATGATCTTGTGGGTCGGCACGCGCAGCACGTAGACGATCTCGGTGCGGTCGAGCACGGCGGCCGAGCAGCTTTCGTGGATCTGTGCCGACAACTGCTCCATCACCGGATCGGCGAGATTCCAGAACGGCATCGACGTGAGATACGCGAAGCCGAGTTCGAGGATCTTCGGCGTGAGCCGGAACAGCCGGCCGTCGGCCTCGACGTAGCCGAGCGTCTGCAGCGTCAGCAGGATCCGGCGTGCGCCGGCGCGCGTGAGCCCGGTGGCCGAGGCGACCTCGGTGAGCGTCTGCTCCGGGCGCTGGGCGTCGAATGCGCGGATTACCGCGAGGCCGCGCGCGAACGACTGCACATACGAGTCGCCCGGTTTCGTCTGGATGTCTTCGGTTGTCATGAACGGTTGGATTGTCGTGCAGCCGAGAAGATAGCGCATGGGGCCTGACACGCCAACCGCACCGCGGACCGGGCGCTTGACAGGTCGTCCCCGCACTCCCTATGATGCGTTGAACGTTCGATACACGATCTTATGTTCGTATATAGAACATTTAAGCGCATCCCGGCGGGCAATGCAAGGGGCGCGTTCCAATCACTTCCCAGCCTTGCATGAGACCGGAGACACTGATGACCGAAGCTTTTCTGTGTGATGCGATTCGTACCCCGATCGGCCGTTACGGCGGCGCGCTGTCCGGCGTGCGCGCCGACGACCTCGGCGCGGTGCCGCTCAAGGCGCTCGTCGAGCGCAACCGCGACGTCGACTGGACGGCGATCGACGACGTGATCTACGGCTGCGCGAACCAGGCCGGCGAGGACAACCGCAACGTCGCGCGCATGTCCGCGCTGCTCGCGGGCCTGCCGGAGGGCGTACCGGGTTCGACGATCAACCGCCTGTGCGGTTCCGGGATGGACGCGGTCGGCGTGGCCGCGCGCGCGATCAAGTCGGGCGAGGCCGCGCTGATGGTGGCCGGCGGCGTCGAGAGCATGACGCGTGCGCCGTTCGTGATGGGCAAGGCCGCCAGCGCGTTCGCGCGCCAGGCCGACATCTA